>JAFWVC010000082.1 GCA_017518415.1 Clostridia bacterium | reverse complement strand
CGATCTTCATGATCTTGCAGATCTCCGCAATGTGGCGGGCCCGGTCCAGCTTGCACTTTTTCAGGTCAAAGATAAAATCCAGATAGTCCCGCACCGTCATGTCGGGGTACAGCGGCGGCATTTCCGGCAGATAGCCGATCCGCCGCTTGGCGAGATCCGGTTCTTCCAGGATGTCGATGCCGTCGATCTTCACCGTGCCGGCGGAGGCCGACAGATACCCGGTCAGGATATTCATCGTGGTGGATTTGCCGGCGCCGTTCGGCCCTAAAAAGCCGAGGATCTCCCCTTCGTCGACGTGAAAGCTGATGTCGTTCACGGCAAACTGGGAACCGTATTTTTTGGAAAGGTTCTGTACATCGATCAAACCGGATCATTCCTTCCGTATAGTATCTGTGTCCCGTGCGGTTTTATTGTACCGCACCCGGATCCGCGCAGTTGTAAACAAACTATAAAGAAATTGTGTTGTTTTTTCGTTTATGTACGTTCGCGCGCCGTCAGCAGGTAGTCGTCGCCCGGCTTTCCTCTTCTTTTTCCAGCACGGTATAGGCGACCTTGCCCACCAGCGTCTTCGGCAGCGAATCACGGAACTCGAACTCGGTCGGCACGGCGTAGCGCGCCATATAGCGCGCGCAGTGCGCTTTCAACTGCTCCTTCAGATCCTCCGTGGCCTCCACCCCCGGCTTGAGCACCACGAACGCCTTGACCCGCTGCATCTTATATTTATCCTTCACGCCGATAACGGTGCTCATGAGCACCGCCTCGTGCGAGTCGATGACGTTTTCCACCTGCGAGGGGTAGACGTTGTATCCGCTGGTAATGATCATGCGTTTGAGCCGCTGCTTGAAGTATATGAACCCATCCTCATCCATATTGCCCAGGTCGCCGGTATGCAGCCATACCCGGCCGTCCTCATGCAGCTGCAGGGTCTGGGCCGTTTCCTTCGGGTTGTCGAGGTAGCCGAGCATCACCGTCGGGCCGGAAATGCAGATCTCGCCCACCTGCCCGTACGGCACCTCGTCGTGGGTGGCCGGCGTAACGATCTTATAATATGTATCCGGGAAAGGAATGCCGATGCTGCCCTCTTTATGGAAGCGGCGGGGCGTCAGGCAGCTGGCAGTCACGCACTCGGTCGTGCCGTAACCCTCCCGCACCTGTTCGCGCGAGCCGTGGGCCTGCAAAAAGGCGTCGACCTTCTTTTTCAGCTCGATCGACAGCGAGTCGCCGCCGGAGAAGATCCCCTCCAGGCAGGACAGATCCACGTCCTTCACGCTTTCGCTGCGCAGCAGCGCCTCAAACAGCGTCGGCACGCCGGCAATGTAATTGGGCCGGTACTTGTGCAGCAGTTTTCCGTAGGTTTTGACGTTGAACTGTGGCACGAGGATGCAGGACCCGCCGCACATCAGCAGGGTGTGGATGCCCACACCCAGCCCGAAGCCGTGGAACATGGGCATCACGGCCAGCATCGCGTGGCCGACGGAGACGCAGTCTCCCGCGGCGATCGTCTGCAGACCCAGCGCGTTGAAGTTGAGGTTGGACAACAGGATGCCTTTGGTCGTCCCGGTGGTACCGCCGGAGTACAAAATGGCGGCCGGCTCTTCCGCCCCGCGCGCACACTGATATTCGCCGGTATAGGCGTCGCCTTTTTTCAGCAGATCGTTCCACCACAACACGTCGGCGTCGGCGGGCACGCGCGGCACCTTGCGACCGGCCGTCAGCGCGTAGCCGACCTTTTTCAGCGGCGGCAGCATGTCCCGCACACTGGTCAGGATCATGGTGCGCAGCGCGGGCGTGCGGGCCCGCACGGCGGCAAACTTGGGATAAAACTGGTCGAGCGTGAGGACTGCCGTGCTTTTGCTCAGGTTCAGGTAAAAGGCGATCTCTTCCTCGCCGGACAGCGGATGTACCATGTTGGCCAGCGCGCCGACGCAGTTGACGGCGTAAAAGAGGATCACGGCCTGCGGCGTGTTGGGCATACAGATGGTCACCCGGTCGTCCGGACGAACGCCGATCGCCCGCAGCGCCCTGGCGCAGCGTTGGATCTGCTCGATCAACCGGGCGTAGGTGGCCTTATATCCCATAAAATCGTAAGCCCGGACGTCCGGATAGCGGTCGGCCGCTCGTTTCACGGCATCATACAAAGTCCCCTGCGGATAATCCAGATGGGCCGGGACGTTCCCGTAATGCCGCAGCCAGGGTGCGCGGACCTCCTCCATATTATTCTTCCTCCCCGATGGGACGTTCCAGCAGCGCCGGTTCCGTCAGATATTTTTTGATCAACTGGATCGAGCGGGCAAAATAGAACCCGTCGGCGACCCGCTCGTCCACGGTAAAGCACAGGTCCATGGTCTCACGCATCTGCAGCGACCCGTCCGGCATAAGGGTCGGGCACGGCTCTATGTACCCGATGGTGATGAAAAAGCTGCCGGTACCGAAGTTGTTCAGGTGATGGTAGGCGGCGCCGCAGCGGATACTGCCGAGGTTGGACAGCATCACCGTCGTGTGGTTGGGATCGATTTTGCACAGCGAGGCCGGCAGCCAGCCGTGCTTTTCCAGAAAGCGGAAGCCCGCCATCAGGATCCCCATCAGCCAGCGCGGCAGGTGCGACAGCGACTCGATGGTGTGGTCCTCGTCCTCTTTTTTCGCGGTGCGCGCCTGGTGCACGTCTCCCGCGATGTGCCGGCTGATGCCGGAAAGGGTGTCTTCCGGTTTGGCCTCGAGGATCATCTGCACCTCTTCCGCATGGTCGGCAAACTGTTTTTTGGCCATAAAGCACAGCGTGATGGCGTTGCGGTCATAAAAATGCCTGCCCACGATAAAGCGGTTGAGCAGCGGCCGGTGATAAATGGTTTTGGCCGCCGCGGTGACCACCGCGTGGAACACCGTCGTCTTAAAATCCTGCTGTGCGTTTTTCTCCGCCAGATAGGCTTTGAGCGCCGTGACGTCGATGCTCTCACGCAGGAACACCTCCGCGTCGCAGCGGTTGGGCATCAGGAACGGGATCAGCGCGTGCAGCGCGTCCACGTCCCGGACCCGCCGCCCGTCCGGACGGTCTCCCCAGCGTTTCTTTTGCTTTTTTGCCTTTTCTTCCATCGTTTGCCGCCTCCTATAAATCAAGCAGTTCACGTAGATCCCGGATGCAAAAAGCGGCGCAGGTGTCCGCCGGCGGATCTGCTTCCACAAGCAAGCAGCCGTCTATCCCCGCCCGGCGGCCGCAAGCCACGTCCAGCTCCCGGTCGCCGACCATCAGGGTGTGCCGCGGGTCGAGCCCGTGCTTTTTTATCAGGTACAACACACAGGCAGGGTCCGGCTTGTACGGAAAGCCGGATTGCCGGGTCACAACGTCGGTAAAATACGGGGCCGCCCCGAGCTTTTCCAGGTACGCCTTCGCCGCCTCGTCCCGGTGGGTGGCGAGAAAATGCCGCGCGCCGCGCCCGTACAGCGTGCGCAGCACGTCCAGCGCACACGGATACAGCCGGATCGGCGGCTGGCTCTGTTCCGTTTTCTCATAGGCGAGGAACCGATCGACCTGCTCCTGCGTCAGGCCGTACCGCTCGTACGCCAGGAACAGCGAGGTGCGCAGCAGCTGCTCCGCCTCGTCCCGGTCCACCGTCACGCCGTCCTTCGCCATGATGTCGCAAAAGGCGCTGGCCGTGTGCGGATAACTGTCTGCCAGTGTGCCGTCAAAATCCCAAATATAATTTACATAGTGCATGACTTGTCGTGCCTTTCCTCCGGCGTCAGCCCTCCACGGCGTCCGCCGCCGGCCGCATGAAGTCCCCTTCATACAGTTCGACCGTCCCGGCATCGCAGGCCGCCGCCAATTTAGGCGAGATCGGGATGCGGGCCAGCACCGGCAGGCGGAACTGCTGCGCGATGGATTCCAGATGGCTCTTGCCGAACACCTCGATCTTCCGGCCGCAATCCGGGCACTCGGCATAACTGAAGTTTTCGACCACGCCCAGCACCGGAATATGCATCAGTTCGGCCATTTTGACCGCCTTGGTCACGATCATCGACACCAGCTCCTGCGGGGAGGTCACAATGATGATCCCGTCCACCGGCAGGGACTGGAACACCGTCAGCGGCACGTCGCCGGTCCCGGGAGGCATATCCACGAACATATAGTCGACGTCTTTCCAGATCACGTCGGTCCAGAACTGGGTCACCGTCCCGGCGATCACCGGGCCGCGCCAGACGACCGGATCGGTCTCGTGCTCCAACAGCAGGTTGACCGACATGATCTGAATACCGGTTTTGCTGCAAACCGGAAACAAAGCGGTATCGGTGCCGGTGGCGCGCTCATGCAGGCCGAAGGCCCGCGGGATGGAGGGACCGGTCACGTCCGCATCCAGCACGGCGGCCTGATACCCGCGGCGCTGCATCTCCACCGCCAGCAGCGACGTCACCAGCGATTTGCCGACGCCGCCCTTGCCGCTGACGATACCGATCACTTTTTT
>JAFWVC010000081.1 GCA_017518415.1 Clostridia bacterium | reverse complement strand
GGCCATCGCGCAGGAACTGGATGACGGGACGCTGGCGATCGATCCGGCGGCGGAGGATATCCATACCTTTATCGAAGGGGAGCTGACGGCCCGCATCGGGGACGCCGGCAAGCGGCTGCATACCGGCCGCAGCCGCAACGACCAGGTGGCGCTGGACATCCGGCTGTACCTGCGGGCGGCGGCCGAGCCGCTGCGGCAAAAGCTGACCGAGCTGATCGACGTGCTGTGCGGCCTGGCGGAAACGTACGCCGACGCCATCATGCCGGGATACACCCATTTGCAGCGCGCGCAGCCGATCACCTTCGGGCATCATCTGATGGCCTACGCATGGATGCTGCTGCGGGACGTCGACCGGTTGGACGCCGCCGTGGCCCGGATGAACCGGTGCCCGCTCGGCTCCGGCGCGCTGGCGGGGACCACCTATCCGCTCGACCGGGAGGCGACGGCGCGGGCGCTGGGCTTTGACGGGCCGACGCCCAACTCGCTGGACGGCGTGGCCGACCGGGACTTTTGCCTGGAACTGGCCGCCGCACTGTCGATTGTCATGGTGCATCTGTCCCGCATGGCGGAGGAGGTCATCCTGTGGTCGTCGTGCGAGTTCCGTTTTGTGGAGCTGGACGATGCGTTTTCCACCGGCTCCTCCATCATGCCGCAGAAGAAGAACCCCGACATCGCCGAGCTGGTGCGGGGCAAATCGGGCCGCGTGTTCGGCGACCTGATGGCGCTGCTGACGGTGATGAAGGGCCTGCCGCTGGCCTACAACAAGGATATGCAGGAGGACAAGGAGGCCGTTTTCGACGCGGTGGATACCGTGCAGATGTGCCTGACCGCCTTTACGCCGATGCTTCAGACGATGACGGTGCATACTGACGTTATGCGGCAGGCGGCGGCCGGCGGCTTTATCAACGCGACCGATTGCGCCGATTATCTGGTGAGCAAGGGCCTGCCCTTCCGGGATGCGTACAAGGCGGTCGGCGCGCTGGTGGCCCGCTGCCTGGCGCAGGGGCAGACGCTGGAAACGCTGCCGCTGACGGAATACCGGCAGGTATGCGACCGGTTTGAGCAAGACGTGTATGACGCCATCGCGCTGGAACGCTGCGTACGGCAGCGCAGCCTGGTCGGCGGGCCGGCGCCGGAAAGTGTGCGGGCGCAGATCGCGCAGGTACGGCAAAAGATACAAAAAGCATAACACACTCCTTTATATAAACCGCCCGGGGAAAGCAGCGCTTCCCCGGGTGGTTTTTTTGTTTGAGGAAAAAGTACGTTTTTGCGGAATACGATTGCTTTTTGCAAAAGCGTATGATAGAATGAAGGCGGCAAAAAGCAGAGTTCGAAACCTTAGTCAAAACCGGATATTTTATAACGGAACGGAGGTCAACCATGGAGATCAAACCGACGTCCGGGCGTTTTACCGTATACGCCGGGGCATACCTGAAACAGGACAGCGATGTGCACAACGGCGGCGGCACCAATGAGACGGCGCTGCTGCAGGCTATCCTTGACAAGGCCGAAGAGTGGGGCGGCCTGACGCTGGAGGTGGACGGCGCCATTCTGACCGAGCAGCTCATCCTGCACTCCAATACAACCATCCGCTGCGCCAACCGGAACTGCGGGTTT
>JAFWVC010000080.1 GCA_017518415.1 Clostridia bacterium | reverse complement strand
GCCCGAAGATTTCACCTTTTGCCGCAAGGCAAAAGATTTCACTTTTTTCGACGTTTGGCACACAAACGTCCTGCTTGCGGTGATATGCGACGAAAAAACCGGCTGAAATAAGGGCTTCATTGTCCTTACCTCAGCCGGTTTTTATGGACTTGTCCTTTAGAGCACCGCGCCTCCCCGGTGTTTTTTGTAGGATGTAAAACGTAAACAGGGCGTCAGTCTTCCCCGGCAGTCATGGCCGCGTCGAAGATCTGCGTGACCTCGTCGGCGGGCTTTTTGTCGATCAGCGTCACGACGACGGCGCACAGCAGGCCGGCCGCGAAGCCGGGCAGCAGCTCGTAAATACCGGTGCCGCTGCACAGCAGGCGCCACGCCACGTCCACCACGGCGCCGCCGATGATACCGGCCAGCGCGCCTTTATACGTCAGCCTGCGCCAGAACAGCGACAGGATGACCACCGGCCCGAAAGCGGAGCCGAAGCCGGCCCATGCGTTGTCCACCAGATTCATGATGGCACCCTTGCCATCGGTCGCTTTCGCGATGAAGAAGGCCACAACGGCCACCGCCAGCACGACGGCGCGGCCGACCCACAGGATCTCGCGGCGGGTGGCGTTTTTACGGATCAGCGGGTGATAAATATCCGCCGTAAAGGAGGAAGAGGCCACCAGCAGCTGGCTGTCCGCCGTGGACATAGAGGCGGCGATGATGGCCGCCATCAGCAGCCCGGCGATGACCGTCGGGAACAGTTTGCGCGCCAGCATGATGAACACCGTTTCCTGCTTGCCGGCGACAATCAGATCCACGCCGCCCAGCATCCGGCCGAGGTAAGCGATCAGGCAGGTCGCCAGCAACGCCAGCACCACCCAGATGCACGCCACCGTGGCGGATTTTTTGACCATCGACGGCTTTTTGATCGACATAAAACGCACCAGAATATGCGGCATACCGAAGTAGCCGAGGCCCCACGCCAGGCCGGAGACGATATCCTTCCAGTCCGACGCGAACAGGTTGTTATTAAACGCCTGCACCGTCTCGGTGCCGACTACCTGCTCCTGCAAAGCGGCCGTATCCAGCCCGCCGGTGATAAACACCACAATCGGCACCGCCAGCAGGGCGACCAGCATCAGCGAGCCCTGGAAAAAGTCGGTCCAGCAGACGGCCTTGAACCCGCCCAGGAAGGTGTACGTCAAAATGATGACGGCAAAGATCAGCATGGCCACCGTGGCATCCAGTTTGGGGAACACGGCGGTGAACACGGCGGCGCCGGCCACAAAGCTGGACGCCACGTAAATGGTGAAGAACACCAGGAAGATCAGCGCGCTGACGATCTGCAGCGCCTTACCGGTGCCGGCAAACCGGTTGGACAGATACTGCGGCAGCGTGATCGCGTCCCCCGCCGCCTTGGAAAACCGGCGCAGCCGGGCGGCGATAAAGACCCAGTTGGCGATGGTGCCCAGCGCCAGACCGATGCCGATCCACGCCTTGCCGAAGCCGAAGGCCATCACGCTGCCGGGCAGGCCCATCAGCAGCCAGGCGCTCATATCCGACGCCTGGGCGCTCATGGCCGTGACCCACGGCCCCATCTGGCGGTTGCCGAGGAAGTACTCCTTCTCGCTGCCGCCTCTGGTTTTCAAAAAGAAATACACGCCGATGCTCATCATCAGCACAAAATACAGGATAAATACGGCAATTTCCATTATTTTCATCCTTTCTGCAAAATACGGGCTCATTTTATCATGCTTTCCGGCATAATGCAATAGAGAACACATTCCGTACTGAATAAAGGAACGTGTTCTCTTGTTTTTACTGTTTTTACGATGATACGAGCATTATTTTTCCATACGGAATATAGACTATATGGAAAACGAATTATAAACTTTTTTCTCCCTTGATGCCTTGCAGCAGCCGCGGCATGACCAAAGCCGCCTGATCCCGCAGCGAATACTCACCCTGGGACAGGCACCAATCGTACAGCATGGCCCGCTCGCACATGGCGTACAGCCGCACGATCTCCCCCGCCGTCAGTTCGGCCGTCAGTTCCCCTTTTTCCTGCCCAGCGGCCACGATGCGGCGCAGCAGGCGGTAATATTCCCGGTTGCGGTCCATCAGCTCGCGCTGCCCTTTGGTGACCAGTTGAGTGGAATACAGGCCGCCCAGCAGGTCCAGGTCGATGCTCGTCTCGATCATGGAAAACAGTTCCCGGTTCAGCCACAGCAGCAGTTCCATGCTGCCGGCGGCGGGGTCGATCTGTTTTTCCAGCTCGGCGTACTTTTCATCAAACAGGTACGCCAACGAGCCGAGCAGCGCGTCCTTACTCTCAAAATAATGATAAAAAGAGCCCTTGGACGTACCGGAACGGGCCACGATCTCCTCCACCGAGGTGTGGTCGAACCCTTTTTCATAAAACAACTGCCACGCCGCCTCCACGATGCGGCTTTTGGTGGCGGTATCAGCCCTTCGCGCCATACGCCCCCTCCTTTGCCCTATTATCGTACCACAATCCGCCGTGAAAAGCAAGCGGAACCGCCCGCCGGCGCCCGAAACGCAAAAGCCCCGGCGGCCCTTACGGGCGCCGGGGCTTTTCGTATCGTTTGGACGGATTGCTTGCCGCTTACTGTTGTTCTTTCTTGCGGTTGACCAGCAGGTTGGCGATGACGCCGAGGATCAGCGCGCAGGCCACGGTGGTCAGCGTAACCTGGCCGAAGGTGACGGTTAGGCCGCCCACGCCGGCGATCAAGATGGTGGAGACCACGAACAGGTTGCTGTTTTCGTTCAGGTCGACCATCTGGACCATCTTCAAGCCGGACACGGCGATGAAGCCGTACAGCGCGAAGCATACGCCGCCCATGACGCAGGACGGGAT
>JAFWVC010000079.1 GCA_017518415.1 Clostridia bacterium | reverse complement strand
GAGGATGACCTGAACCGGGTTCGCCGTGGCCGCGTACTACATCGTCCGGGCGTTGGAGCCGAAGGTACTGTCGCTGATCGCTTCCCGCAAAAAAGCATAAAAAAGGAGCGGCTCGGAGGAGGCGCTCCTTTTTTGTTCCATCGCGCCGGGTCCGGCAACTGTCACGCCTGCGGAGCCGGATAGGCAGCGTGCCTTTGGTTGTACACTTTGTTGGCGTCGTTCCAAAGGTGGATTTCCTTCACAAGCGCCACCAGCGGGCCGATCCCGAAGAGAAGCGACCCGAAGATGGTCCACAGCAGCCACCCGCCGCCGGTCAGGCGCGGCGTCTGCCCGGCGCTTCGCACGACGTCGGCCAGTTTTTCGGTGACCCGGTAATTCCAGTAGTAGGCGTAAATCCCGCAGGTGACCATCGAGAGCAGGAGATAGGCCAGCAGCCCGCCGACCGGTTTTCCCTGCTCGTCGACCAGGTTGGCCTCCTGCGCGAGCTTGTAAATGAAATAGAAAGAGTAAAAGCCGAGGGTGATGATCGAGAGAAAAAACAGTTTCCAGAATCCGCGCGTGGTCTTTAACATGGTAACACGCTCCTTCTTGTTTTGACTTGCCTTGCATGGTAAAAAGCATATCATGCGCAGCCGTTTTTTGTCAACTTTTTTCGAAACCCGGCCGCGCGGCCGGTGCGGCCTCTTTTTTTGCGCAAAAGGACCGTAAAACACAACAAGCCGCCGGCACAGCCGGCGGCTTTCTTATAAATCTCCGCTCAACGGGACCGGCAGCACCGCGTCCGGGTCCAGCCCGGCGCTGTCTGCCAGCCACAGCTTGATATACGCGGCCGCCGGCATCAGCCGCGGCAGCGGGCGCACGCCCAGCTGTGCGAAGGCGGCCGTACTCTCGTACTGCGTTCCGTCCCCGACGCCGGTCAGGTAGACCCGGACGCCGCGGCGGGCCATTTTTTGCATAAACGTAATCGTCTGCCGCGTCGCCGTGCCGACGGTACCGGAATGATAGCTGCCGTGCAGCACGTACCGTACCGCCGCCGGCACCGCCGGATACACCATGCCCGGATACGGTTCGACGCGCAGGATGCGGGCGGCCGTTTCCGTCAGCCGGTCGGCCGGCAGGGGCGGCTGCCCGTCCGGTGCCGGCCGGAAAGCCGGATCCCGCCGATAGGACCACGCCGGGCCGAACTGCCCGGCGGCCGGACCGCACAATGCATCGGTAAACGGCAGCGAAGCCGGTACCCGGGCGCCGGGATATACCCGCACCGGCCCGTTTCCGCTGCGGTAGGGCACCCATACGCCCCGGCGGCCGGCTTGGATCAACCGCAGCGCCGCGTGCAAATGATCCGGCCCGTTGGAGGCCGGATCTTCCGGCGGCAGCCCGGCCGACACCACACAAACCGGCACGCAGCCGCTGCCGAGGGTATAGGCCAGCGCCGCAGCGGTATACGCCAGAGTATCCGTCCCGTGGGTCACGACGATACCGTCGTACCGGGAGGCGGCCTGCCGCACACAGACAAGGATGCTGCGCAGCGTGCGGCCGGTGCTGTTCTCGCTCAGCAGGGTGCACGGCTCGGCCGTGTCGTATGGGCCGGGATCGCCGTAGCGCTCCGCATATTTTTGCAGCAGCATCCGGGGGTGTTTACCGTCCAGCCCGATATACGCGCCGCTCGCGGCGCTGCCGATGGTGCCGCCGGTAAAAACAAAAAGCAGTTTCACAGCCGGCCTCCGTTCACGTTTTGGTTTTGGAAAAGATCCAGTCCAGCATCTCGTCCAGTTCCGTTGAATCCAGAATAAAGCCGTGGCCGCGCCCCGGCCATTCCACGTACCGGTAGTCGGCGCCCAGGGCTGCCAGCGCCGCCGCCATGCGGCGGGAACCCTCCACCTTCACGGTCACGTCGGCGTCGCCGTGCATGAGGAACACCGGCGTGCGCGCAACGACGTCGGCCACCGTCACGTCGCTGGCGGCGCAGCCGATAAAGGCGGCCGCAAACAGCGCCGGCCGGCGGTACAGCAGGTCATACTGCCCCATGCCGCCCATCGACCAGCCGCCGATATACAGCCGGTTGCCATCCGGTTTCAGTTCGTCGCACAGGTTATCGACCAGCCCGATCAGCGCCCGGATCACGGGGCTTTCGTTGTCGTCGGTAATGTTCACGAAATAGTCCTGCCCGTCCCAGGTCATAGATTGACTCCAAAATACGCCCGCGCCCGCCGGACACTGCGGAATGACGATGACGCAGCGCTCCTTCTTTTGCCGCCGCAGCAGGGCGTATTTAAGCGCCATATCCCCGCCGGTCAGTTGCAACACGTTGTCTCTGCCGCGCAGACCGCCGCCGTGCAGCATCAGAAAAAGCGGGAAGGTCCCGTCGGGCCGGAAGCCGTCCGGCAGATAGATACGGTACGGCAGCGTTATCCCCTCGTCCGACACGTAGGTACGGGCGGTGAAGAGCGGCAGCATATCATCCACCGTAAAGGCATCGACGCCGGCCACGTCATATTCCGTGATCCCGTGAAACTCTCCGGTTTCAACCAGCCGGACCTTGTTCTCCTGCGATAAAGCACACATAAAAGGTTCCTCTCCCTTCAGCTCGCCTTCCCGGCGCCTGATTCAGCGCGGTACGGTAAACGTTTCGTCGTATGTATACTTGACAATGTCGTCGTAATGCCACCACTCGTGGATATACTGCTCCATCCCGTTCGACAGCAGCGCCTGATCCAGCAGATTCATGTGCGCCGCCGCTTCGAGGGAAACGTCCTCGTAATTGCGGTCGCCTTTATCGGTAAAATCGTCGAAGCCGGACGGCATCTCCACCGGGCTGCCGTCGGCCATGACCAGCGTCAGATCCACTGCGCCGCCCAGATTGTGCGACCGGGGACCGACAGCCGGGTTGGAGATATAGCGCGGGTTGGGCATCACGGCCCACAGCGCCTCCTGCGCCTCCATCGGCCGGTAAGCGTCCCATATTTTCAGGCTGTAGCCGTACTGCCGCAGTTTTGCCTGCGCGGCGGCCAGCTTTTTCACCGTCCCGCAGCGCAGCCACGCCTCGGTAAAGTTGTAGATAGGCCGGCCGGTGAT
>JAFWVC010000009.1 GCA_017518415.1 Clostridia bacterium | reverse complement strand
TCAGGTTGTGCACTTCGTCGATGAACAAAATGACGTCTTTGGCTTTGATCACTTCGTCAATGCAGCCCTTGATACGCTCTTCGAAGTCGCCGCGATATTTGGTACCGGCGACCATTCCGGTCAGATCGAGCGCGACGATACGTTTATCCCGGAGCAGCTCGGGCACTTCGCCCGACGCAATTTTGAGCGCCAGCCCTTCGGCAATGGCGGTTTTGCCGACGCCCGGTTCGCCGATCAGGCAGGGGTTGTTTTTGGTCCGGCGGGAGAGGATCTGTACCACGCGGTAGATCTCCTTTTCCCGGCCGATGACGGCGTCCAGCGAGCCGTTGAAGGCTTTCTCGGTCAAATTGGTACAGTATTGAGACAAAAAGCGACGCTTTTTGTCTTTCTTTTCGTCTTTGCGGGATGTTTTGGTATCGGTTTCGGGCGCTTCCTTTCCGCTTTCCGCCTGCTTGCCGAAGATGTTCTGCAAAAACGGCGGGAACGTGGCGGCTCCGCCCGGTTCAAAGTCGTCGGAGTCTTCACCGGCGGGCATCATAGCCTCCAGCTGCTGCTCCATTTGTTCCACGTCGTCCGACGACATACCCATCTTGTTCAGCAGATCATCCACGGGCTTGATGCCCAGTTCTTTCGCGCAGGGCAGGCAAAGCCCTTCGTTGACGGATTGATCGTTTTCCATCCGGGTGATGAAGACGACGGCGGGGCGTTTTTGGCAACGGGAACAAAGCATAAAACGGGTCTCCTTTCTCCCGCCGCGGGCGGGAGGCGGTTATCAGGGTTTCGGTTGGTCGGTCGGGTCTTTTTTCTCCGGCAGCTGCCGGTGCAGGTGGATATATTCGCGGATATAGTTGACGAAGGAGAAGGTCATCGTAATGAACACCACGGACACGAGCGCCCAGAAGCAGACCGCCGGCATATCCGGAAACAGCACGATCAGGATCATCGAAAAATAGAAGCAGACGGTGGAAACCTTGCCGTACCATTTGGCCCCGCGCACGGCGCTACCGCGGTGCAGCAGAATCCAGCTGCCGATGACCTGGCATACCTCTTTGATGACGCACAGTACCATGAGTATAAACAGATGCTTGTACCGGAAGGCCATACACAGGATGACCGACAACTGCGTCAGTTTGTCGGCAATGGGGTCGAGCAGTTTGCCGAAGTCGGTGATCATGTTGAAACGCCTGGCAATCAGTCCGTCGAGCGAGTCGGACAAGGCGGAAAGTGCCAGCACGCCGAACGCCCAGTACATCCAGTGCGGATGTTCTGCGCTGCCGATGAACAGGAACACAAACGGGGGGACAAGCAGAATACGGAACAGGGAAAGCAGGTTCGGTATATTCCACTCAATGCGAACGTAGCGTTTCATGACGATCTCCCAACAAAGCCATTATTTCAGCAGGGCGGCCAGCGCCCCCGTGATAGGACTGACGGACAGGATGCGGCGCACCAGGAAGGTGCTGTCCAGTATTTCCCGGGTAATGATGCCGCCGCAGCGGCCGGAAAAGGCCAGCCATTGCATCACGGCCACGGCGATGAGCACGAAGGCGGCGCCCTGTACCAGCCCGAGGCACAGCCCGAGTGCGGCGTTGAGCTGTTTAAGCACCGGCAGCTTGCAAACGTTGTCGATCAGCCGCAGGGCCAGGCTCAGCAGCAGCCGGATCACCAGAAACAGCAGGGCAAAACAGAGGCAGCGCAGCATCAGCACCGCCGCCGGGCGGATTAGTTTTTCCGTCAGGTTCGCGGCCGCGTCCTGCGTCTTGCCGCCCAGCGTGTCACTGAACTTCTGCGCGATCTCTTCCGGTGTGCCGAAGTGATCCTTGATCAGCGTTGCGACGGAGTCCGGCAGCGCGTCGATGGTGTTGCTCAGCGTCTTTTGCACGGTGTCGGCGCTCGTGACGTCCAGCTTCTCGGCCAGCGCGGTTTGTACCGGCTCTTGCAGATAATGCTCGAACACCGCCCCGGCGATCGGCCCGCTGAACACATAGGCGAGGATCAGGGCCAGCAGAGTGGCCGTCAACCCCGTTACCGTACGGATAAAGCCTCGTTTGTAACCGATCCACATCGCCAGGATCAGGATCAGGGGCACCGTCAGATCCAGCAGGATAGCCATGCAGCCAGCCTCCTTTTCAGCCGAAAATCAAAACCAGTATATCACATGTTCAACCGAATAACAACCACCAAAACACGTTGCACTGTTTGAAGAACAGATGCAGTACGGAGCGGCCGGCGGAACTGTTTTCCAAAAAGATGATGCGGCCTGCGCCGGCCGGGATCAGCCACGCGAGCAGCAACTGCAGCCCGCACAGCAGTATGTAGGCGGAGATAAGGCCCAGCAGCGCCGCCGGCAGATGCATGGCCCCGCGCACGGGGGAGGAGGGCGGCAGATTGCGGGCGATGCGCCGGGCAATGAGCCGCAGCAGCACGTTGAGTACAAGCCAGCAGAGGGAAAAGGCCGCCGCATGGGCCAGCAGTTCCGTCCACGGCGAGGCGACGGCGTGCAGTACCGCGTACGGGGTGCCCTCCGTCTGATAGGCGCGCAGCACCGTTTCCCGGTCGGCCGCGTAGCGGGCCAGCAGCGTCCGGTAGGCGGGCGCGTCCGAGATGACGGTCTGGCTCAGGTCAAGTGCCGCGACGGTGTCCGCTCCGGTGCTCAGGTGCGGTGCGGAAAACAAGTCGGCCAGTTCGTTGGCGGC
This sequence comes from Clostridia bacterium, assembly GCA_017518415.1. Lineage (GTDB taxonomy): Bacteria > Bacillota > Clostridia > Oscillospirales > Acutalibacteraceae > RGIG6098. The sequence continues at coordinate 24,092 of JAFWVC010000009.1, read as the reverse complement.
GCTTTGTTCAATCGCCGGCTGCAGCAGCGGCCGCGTCAGGTGATCGGTTACGGGGCGGCACAGAAAAACCGCCGCCGTCAGGGCCAGTATCGACGCCGTCACCGTCAGCAGTGCGTCCGGCACGGAGCGTTTCCAGTACAGCAGCACCAGGAAGATGATCAGCAGCGCGCCCAAAAGGTCCAGTACAAAGTTCACGGCGATTCCTCCTGCTTATGCAAACGAAGTTCGGTCAACCCGAGGATCAGAGCCTGTCCGTCAAAGTCGGCGGCCAGCCGGCTGTCGGTCCCGACGGAGGCCGTTTGTGTGACGCCGCCGGTGTTGACGGCTGCGAGGGCGGCGTCAGTCAGCAGCCAGAAATCGGCCGGTCCGCCGGCCGTCAGGCTGCGGAACGCGCCGGAAAACGGGTTGCGCATGGCCACGGCGGCCGTACGGTCCAGAATGACCAGATAGCCGCCCTGCCCGCCGGCCGGGGAAAGGACCAGCGCCGGTTTGTCGTCGCGGCAGCAGACGGCCGTCAGTTCCATGCCGCCGTAGGAGAATTGTCCCAGCCGCGCACCGGCTTTATCAAAGGTTTGTACCGATTGCTCGCTGTATACCGCCGCCGTTCCGTCGGCCAGCAGAAACACGCGGGAAAACAGCACGTTGCTTTGCTCGACGCGTACCGGATTGTTCGGGTCGCTGCGGTACGAAAACAGGATCAGGGCAGATTCCAGCGCCCCGTTGACGGCGGAAAGGCCGGTGACGGCCAGCCTGCCGTCGCGCAGCGCCACGTCGGTGACCAGCCATTTGGGGCTCTGCCACAGGAATTGCCGGTTGCCGTTGCGGTCAAACAGTACTACCTCGGACAGATAATCCTGCGAGGCGGAGCGCAGCGCCAGCGCAAAATTGCCCTTTTCATCAACGCAGCCGGTCAGCAGGTTGCCGGCGGCGATCCGCTCGCTGCGCCATGTTTCAAAGCGCGTTTCCAGCTGATAGCGGGAACCGCCCTGCTCCAACAGCAGCACGTACCGGCCGGCGGTAAACATGCGGGCGTTGGCAAACGGAAAGGAACACGTGCGCACCGTTCCGGCCGATTGGCTCAGAAACACAAGGGATGTGTCGGTCAGCACCGCCATCTGACGGCCGACCTGCGTCATATCCAGCACCGTATCGCCCTCGATGCTCAGGGGAAAGCCTTCGCCCTTGCCCTTGCCGGTAAAGCGTTCTTCGATCCACTCCACCATCGCGTCGGGCGCCAGGTCGCGCCAGTGCAGCAGCGCCAGGATCAGCCCTGCCAACAGCGCCACCAGCAGTACAATCCGCAGCACCAGCCGCCACATGTTGCGTCCGCGCCGGCGGTGCCGGTGTTTTGCTTTCCGGTCGGCGGGGGAGGCGGACCGGCCGGCCGCCCGGGAATCCTCCGCCGGCGGGCGGGGGGTCATCCGTTCGTTGGAATCGGCCATGCGTACGCCTCCTCCCGATAAAATACCCGGTCCAGATACAATCCGCAGGCGGGAGCGGTCCGGCCGGCCTGCGTGCGCTCACCCGTCTGCAGGGCGCGGCGCACCGCGTCCGGATCCAGCCGGCCGAGGGCTATGTCGGCCAGCGTTCCCGCCATGATGCGGACCATGTGGTATAAAAACCCGTCCGCCTGTACGGTAAACAGGATGATATCGCCTTCCCGGCGCACGCCGCACTGCTGCACGGTGCGCACTTTGTCAGCCACCGAACTGCCGGCCGCGCAGAAACCGGAAAAATCATGCGTGCCCGTCAGGGCCTGCGCCAGGGCGTCCATCCGCCCGGCGTCGAGCGGGGCGGAAATGTGCCAGGCCCGCCCTTCTTCCAGCGGCCGGCGCTGCGGCGTGTTGAGGATGCGGTATTCGTACCGTTTGCCGCATGCGTCGTACCGCGGATGGAACGCCGACGGCACCTGTACGGCATGCAGTACGGCGATATCCGCCGGCAAATGAGCGTTGAGCGCCGCGGGCAGCCGCTGCGTGGGAATACGGCTGGCCGTGTCGAACGCGCAGCAGAAGCAGCGGGCGTGTACGCCCGCATCGGTGCGGCTGCAACCGGTCAGGGCCGAGCGGCGGCCGGTGCAGGCCTCGATGGCGTCCTGTACCCTGGTCTGGATCGCTATTCCGTTTTTCTGTACCTGCCATCCGTGATAGCCGGTACCGCAGAACTCCAAGAACAGCAGGATTCTCTTCATACAGCGCTCCTTACAGCGCCGCCCGTTCAGATAACGGCCGGCAGGAATACGTTCAGACAGATTGTTCCGGCAATCAGCGCCGCCCCCGTGAGGAAGCACAGCAGATCTCTCGCGTGCAGATGCGGTTGTTTCATGCGGGTGCGTCCCTCGCCGCCGTGGTAGCAGCGGCACTCCATGGCGGTGGCCAGGTCGTACGCCCGGCGGAAAGAGGAAACGAACAGCGGGATGAGCACCGGCAGCAGGGCCCGGATGCGTTGCAGCAGGCCGCCGCTTTCCATATCGGCGCCGCGCGCCTTCTGGGCCGACATGATGATGTCGGTCTCCTCGATCAGCGTGGGGATGAAGCGCAGCGCGATGGTCATCATCATCGCCAGCTCGTGTACCGGCAGGCGCAGCTTTTTCAGCGGCGACAGCAGCCGTTCGATCGCGTCGGTCAGCATAGTGGGGGTGGTGGTGTAGGTCAGCAGTGCGCTGCCCGCTACCAGACACAGGATGCGCACGGAGATGAAGGCGGCCGTCGCCAGACCCTGCGCCGTGATGTGCAGAAAGCCCCAACTCCACAGCACGGTGCCGTCAACGTAAAAGATGTTGATCAGCGACGTGATCACAATGATCGGCCAGATCGGCTTGAGGCTGCGCAGCGTCAGCCGGAACGGCAGGCGGGACAGCAGCAGCGTCAGGGCCAGGAAGGCGACGACGGCGCCCAGCCCGAACCAGTTGCGCGGCACGAACACCGCCACGACGTACAGCAGCGTCATCAGCAGTTTTGTGCGCGGGTCCAGCCGGTGCAGCAGCGAACGGCCGGGGTAATACTGCCCGAAGGTTACGTCAGTGAGCATCCCGGCCGCCCCCTTTCAAAAGCGCGGTCAGGCGCTCGGCGGCCTGCCGGACGTTGTAAACGTTGTCGCCCACCGGCACGCCGCAGGCGCGCAGCTGCATAAAGATACGGGTCACGGCCGGTACCGTCAGACCCATCTCTTCCAGCTCCTGCGCGCGGGAGAATACCTCGGCCGTCGGCGCAAGCATGGCCGGCCGGCCCTGATGCATCACCAGTACCCGGTCGGCACAGCGGGCCACGTCTTCCATATTATGGGAAACCAGCAGCACGGTGGCGCCGGTTTTTTTCTTATAAGCGAGGATCTCGTCAAGCAGGCGGATGCGTCCGCGCGGATCCAGCCCGGCCGTCGGCTCATCCAGAATCAGCACTTCCGGCTGCATCGACATTACGCCGGCGATGGCGGCCCGCCGCTTTTGTCCGCCCGACAGGTCAAAGGGGGACTGCTGCAGCAGCGCCTCGTCGAGATCGACGATGTCGGCCGCTTCACGCACGCGGCGGTCTGTTTCCTGCTCGTCCAATCCCATGTTTTTCGGCCCGAAGGCGATATCCTGGTACACGGTGTTTTCGAATAACTGATGCTCCGGATACTGGAACACCATGCCGACTTTGAAGCGCACCGAGCGGATCTCCTTCGGCTTTTCCCAAATGTCCCGGCCTTCCAGCAGCACCTAGCCGCAGGAGGGGCGCAGCAGTCCGTTCAGATGCTGTACCAGCGTGGATTTACCGGAGCCGGTCTGCCCGATGATGCCGAGAAATTCGCCCTTTTCCACAGCAATCGATACCCGGTCCAGCGCCTTTTTTTCAAACGGCGTCCCCGCCGCGTAGAGAAACGAGAGGTCTTTGGTTTCAATCAGCGGCATGCCACGGCCTCCCATCTTTGTACCAGAGCCCGGACGCATTCCTCTTCGTTGAGAATGCCGGTCGGCAGGTCGATGCCGGCCGCACGCAGCCGTTCGCACAGGTCGGCCGGCTGCGGCAGATCCAGGTCGGCCGCGCGCAGCTCATCCGGGCGGGAGAAGATCTCGCGTGCCGTTCCGTCCATTGTGATGCGGCCGTTTTGCAGCACGAGCACACGGTCGCATTCGGCCGCTTCTTCCATATAATGGGTAATCAGCAGCACCGTGATGCCGCGTTCCCGGTTCAGGCGGCGCATCGTTTCCAGTACCTCGGCGCGGCCCTGTGGGTCGAGCATGGCGGTCGGTTCGTCGAGCACGATGCAATCCGGCTGCATGGCCAGAATACCGGCGATGGCCACGCGCTGCTTTTGTCCGCCGGACAGTTTGTGCGGGGCGTGGCTGCGGTAGTCGTACATCCCGACGGCGCGCAGCGCGTCGTCCACCCGGCGGCGGATCTCTTCGGGCGGTACGCCCAGGTTTTCCGGCCCGAAAGCCACGTCCTCCTCGACGATCGTCGTCACCAGCTGATTGTCCGGGTTTTGCAGCACCAGGCCCACCGTGCGGCGGATATCCAGCTGCTTGTCCTCCTGTGCGGTGTCGGTGCCCAGCACCAGCATTTTGCCGCCGGTGGGCAGCAGCATGGCGTTGCACAGTTTGGCAAAGGTGGATTTGCCGCAGCCGTTCGGGCCAAGCAGCGCCGTAAACGATCCTTTTTCGACGTGCAGCAGTACGTCCCGGAGCACCGGTGCGGCGTCTTCGGGGGTATATTCGTATTTGAAAGAAAGATGATCGGCAAAAAGCATGTCCATAAAAAACCTACTTTGTTGTATGCCATACGGCGGTTGAGCCGCACGGCAGAATCAATCCGCCGGCGGACACGGGCAGCCCGATCTCGTCGGCAAAACAGCGGCCGCCCCGGCCGCGCAGCAGCGAAGATAAAATATACTGCATGACGGAGGGGGACAACCCGGCGGAATAGGAGTTGACGATGAAAAACAGCGGCCGGTCGGACAGCAGTCCGGCACAGGCGGAGACCAGCTCGTAGATCTGGTCTTCCAGTTTCCACACCTCGCCGCCGGGGCCCCGGCCGTAGGAGGGCGGATCCATCAGGATCGCCTCGTACACGCTGCCGCGGCGCTGTTCCCGCTGGACGAATTTCAGACAGTCGTCCACCAGCCAGCGCATTGGCTTGTCCGCCAGGCCGGAGGCGGCCGCGTTTTCGCGGCCCCAGCCGACCATACCCTTGGAGGCGTCCACGTGGGTCACATGGGCGCCGGCCGCCGCGCAGGCCAGCGTGGCGGCGCCGGTGTAACCGAACAGGTTCAATACCCGGATCGGTCGTCCGGCCGTGCGGATGGCGCGGGCCATCCAGCCCCAGTTGACCGCCTGCTCGGGGAACAGGCCGGTGTGTTTGAAGCCCATCAGCTTGATCCGGAAGTGCAGGCCGGTCAGGCCGGCCGCCGCATCTTCATAGCCGATGGTCCAACTGTCGGCAAAGGAGCGCATCCGCTGCCATTGCCCGCCGCCCGAGGACGAGCGCAGATAGCGCGCGTCCGCCTTGCCCCAGTAAGGGGAGAGGCGCGGTGTTTTCCATATGATCTGGGGGTCGGGGCGGATCAGGATCCGCTCGCCCCAGCGTTCGAGCCGTTCGCCGTCGGAGGCGTCCAGCAGCTCGTAGTCCTTCCACAAGTCCGCCGTTCTCATACCGCGTGTGCGACCGCCTTCTTGATTTCTTCGGACAGCTCGACGGCCGCCCGGTTGATCTGATCAAAATCCTTGCCTTCCACCATCACGCGGATCAGCGGCTCGGTGCCGGAAACGCGCACCAGCACCCGGCCTTCGCCGCCGAAGGACAGGTTGACCTGCTCGATCCTCTCGTGCAGTGCGGCGTCCGCCTGAAAGGCGGCTTTTTGCGCGGCGTCGGCCCGCACGTTGGTCAGTACCTGCGGGTATCGTTCCATCAGGGAGACGACGCGGGACATCTTTTGTCCCCGTTCCCGGCAAAGGGACAGCAGCTGCACGGCGGTCAGCTGTCCGTCCCCGGTCGTAGCCCATTGGGTCAGGATCACGTGGCCGGATTGTTCGCCGCCGACGGCGTAGCCGCCCCGCAGCATTTCTTCCAGCACGTAGCGGTCGCCCACCCTGGTCTGCACGGCGCGGATGCCGTTTTGCTCGCAGCAGCGGAAAAAGCCGAGGTTGCTCATCACCGTGACCACCGCCGTGTGCTCGGGCAGCAGGCCTTTGCGGTTCAGGTCGTCGGCCAGTGCGGCGATGATCTTGTCCCCGTCGATTTGGGAACCGTTCTCATCCACCGCCAGAAAACGGTCGGCGTCGCCGTCAAAGGTGATGCCGGCGAAGCATTTATGCGTCTTGACGTAATCGGAAAGCTGTTCCAGATGGGTGGAACCGCAGTTTTCGTTGATGTTGGTGCCGTTCGGTTCGCAATGGATAAAGGTGCAGTCGGCTTCCAGCGCGCTGAACAACTGCCGGGCTGTGGCCGAGGCGGAGCCGTTGGCGCAATCCACCACCAGTTTCATGCCGCGCAGCGAGGCGTGTGTGCTGCCCACCAGATGGCGCACGTAATCGTTGACCGCCTCGTCGCAGCGCAGCACCCGGCCGACGCCGCCGCCCACCGGCTGCGGGATCTGAGCCGCCTTATCCTGTATGATGGCTTCAATGCGGTCCTCCATTGCGTCGGGCAGTTTGTAACCCTGCCCGTTGAACAGTTTGATACCGTTGTATTCGCTCGGGTTGTGGGAGGCCGAGATCATGATGCCGGCATCCGCGCCGTATTTGCGCGTCAGATACGCTACCGCCGGGGTGGGAATCACGCCCAGCAGCCTGACGTCGGCCCCGACCGAGCAAAGCCCGGCGCACAGGGCGGCTTCCAGCATATCCGAAGAGGTGCGCGTATCTTTGCCGATGAGCACCGTCGGCCGGTGTTCGGCGTTTTCGGCCAGGACCAGGGCGGCCGCCCTGCCGATGGAAAGGGCCAGCTCCGCCGTCAGTTCGGTATTGGCGATGCCGCGCGCGCCGTCTGTTCCGAAAAGTTTACCCATGCTGTTATCTCCTCACGGTTACATGTTATTTGTCGGGCCCGACGTCAAAGGTCATCTGTCCGTCGGACGGTCCGGCCGGGTAGGGGATGCCCAGGTGCTGCCAGGCGGCCGGCAGAGCCACCCGCCCCCGCGGGGTGCGGTTGATAAAGCCCAACTGCATCAGGTACGGCTCGTATACGTCCTCGATGGTGACGGATTCCTCTCCGATCACGGCGGCCAATGTTTCCAATCCGACCGGCCCGCCGTTGTAATGCTCGATCATTGCGCGCAGCATCCGGCGGTCCACCAGGTCCAGGCCCAGTTCGTCGATCTCCATGCGGTCGAGCGCCTGCCGGGCGCTTTGGCGTGTGACCGGTCCCCCGCCGATGACCTGCGCAAAATCCCGCACCCGTTTGAGCAGCCGGTTGGCAATACGGGGCGTCCCGCGGGAGCGGGAGGCGATCTCCCGCGCACCCTCTTCATCGCAGGGTACGCCGAGGATGGAGGCGCTGCGCAGCACGATGGCGCTCAGCTCATCCGGCGAGTACATCTCCAGCCGCAATACCACGCCGAAGCGGTCGCGCAGCGGGGCGGACAACTGGCCGGCCCTCGTCGTGGCGCCCACCAGCGTAAAGCGGGGCAGCGGCAGATGAATGGTCGGCGCGCCGTTGCCTTTGCCGGACACAATGTCGATGGTAAAATCCTCCATCGCGGGATACAGCACCTCTTCCACCGTGCGGGGCAGGCGATGTATTTCGTCGATTAACAGCACGTCGCCGGGGTCCAGGCTGTTGAGCAGGGCGGCCAGGTCGCCGGCCCGTTCCAGTGCCGGACCCGACGTGATGCGGAAGTTTACGCCCAACTCGTTGGCAATGATGCCGGCCAGCGTAGTTTTGCCCAAACCGGGCGGGCCGTACAGCAGCACGTGGTCCAACGCCTCCCGGCGCTGCCGCGCGGCGTCGATGTAGATCGAAAGGTTTTCCTTGGCTTTGGTCTGGCCGATATATTCGCGCAGGGTGCGCGGGCGCAGCGGGTTGTCCCCGTCGTCCTCCGGCAGCGGATCGCCGGTCATCATGCGGTTTTCGTAATCGGTTTCCATTGCGATCCTCCTTTATCGGCGGGCCAGGGCGCGCAGCGCCGTTTGAATCAGCGTTTCCACCGGCAGCGAACTGTCCAGCTTGCCAACGGCAGAAGCCGCCTCGCTGACCGTGAAGCCGAGCTGCACCAGCGCATCCACCGCCGCGGAGGCGTTGCCGGCCGCCGAGGGGATGCCGGCGTCCTGCCGGCCGGCGGGCGCAAAATCGGCCGCATCGCGCAGTTTGTCCCGCAGTTCCAGCACCAGCCGCTGCGCAATCTTGGGGCCGATGCCGGGCGCTTTGGTAAAGGCCTTGTGGTCGCCGGCCGCCACCGCAAACGCCACCTTTTCCGGCGTCAGCGTGGACAGAATGGACAGCGCCGCCTTGGGGCCGACGCCGTTGACGGCGATCAGCCGCTTGAAGCAGGCCAGCTCCGCCTTGTCATAAAAGCCGAATAATTCCAGCGCGTCCTCCCGGACGCTCAGGTAGGTCTGCAGCGTGACCTCACTGCCGATGGCCGGCAACTGCCGGGCGGTGTTGGCCGTGATCTGGCAGTCGAACCCGACGCCGCCGCATTCCACCACCGCGCAGGCGGGGTCGGCCTGGATCAATTTTCCGTGCAGGCTGTGCAGCATAGTTTACACTCCTTTGGTACGGTGTTGGGCCAAACCGCCCAGCTGTCCGTGACAGATGGCGACGGCCAAAGCATCCGCCGTGTCGTCGGGGCGGGGGACCTGTTCCAGCCGCAGCAGCCGCCGGGTCATCTCCATCACCTGCGGCTTGTGCGCCTGCCCGTACCCCGTCACGACGGTTTTGATTTGCAGCGGCGTGTACTCGAATACGGGCACCCGGTGCTGCCGGGCCGCCAGCAGAATCACGCCGCGGGCCTGCGCGACGTCGATGCCGGTGGTCTTGTTGTTCTGAAAATACAATTTTTCCACCGCCATGGCGTCGGGCGCGGTCTGCGTCAGGCAGAGGCTGATCTCGTCGTATATCTGCTCCAGCCGCTGCGGAAAGGCAAGCCCGGCCGGCGTGGTCACGGCGCCGTATGCCACGGCGGTGTACCGGGCGTGCGCCAGATCCACCGCGCCCCACCCGACGATCGCGTAGCCGGGATCAATCCCGAGGATGCGCATAGGCCGGATTCCTCCTTATAATTAAATATCTTTATAATTATAGCATGGGATGCAACTTCCGTCAACTGAAAAGTGGCCGTCCGGCAAGATTTTTGCCGTTGCCGGCGCCGGAAAAGCATCCGGCAGCGGTCTTTGGCGGCGCGGCGGGAAAAAAGAAATAAAAATCTTCGAAATTGTAAAAATATGTTTGCTTTTTTTCGTAAAGGGTGGTATACTGTATACAACTTATGGGCATTTCTATTTTGTATGGCAACAACTGCTTGTAGAAGCACCTGAAATAAAACAGTTTGGAGAGAGACCATGTCGAAGAAATATCTGATCCGCGGCGGTCACCGTCTGACCGGTTCGGTTGATATCAGCGGCGCCAAAAACGCCGTGGTGGCTATTTTGCCCGCATGTCTGTTATCCGGCGGGGTCTGCCGCCTTGAGAATATTCCCGGCATTGCCGACGTCGGCACCGCATTGGAGATTTTGTCTTCCCTCGGCGCCACCGTTCGCTGGCTGGACAAAAACACGGTGGAGATCGATCCGCGTCCGGTTTCGCTGCACACCGTCCCGCATGACCTGGCCCGCAAAATGCGCGCCTCGTATTATTTTATCGGCGCGCTGTTGGGCCGTTTTGGCATGGCCCGTGTGCCGATGCCCGGCGGGTGCGATTTCGGCGTGCGGCCGATCGACCAGCACCTGAAGGGCTTTTCCGCGTTGGGCGCCACCGTTTCCCCGGTCGAGAACGCGATTATCGAGGTGCTCGCCCCCCGGCTGGTGGGCAACGCCATTTATCTGGATATGGTATCCGTCGGCGCGACGGTCAACTGCATGCTGGCGGCGGTGCGTGCCCGCGGCGTGACGATCATCGAGAACGCCGCGAAGGAACCGCACATCGTGGACCTGGCCAACTTCCTGAACTCGATGGGGGCCGATATCCGCGGCGCCGGTACCGACGTGATCAAGATCCGCGGGGTAGACCTGCTCTCCGGCACGACGTATTCCATCATTCCCGACCAGATCGAGGCGGGCACCTATATGGCGGCGGCGGTCGCCACCGGCGGCGACGTACTGGTGCGCGGCGTCATTCCCAAACACCTGGAATCCATTACCGCCAAACTGTCCGAGATGGGGGCCGATATCGAGGAGTACGACGACGCGATCCGCGTGTGCCGCACCGGTCCGCTGACGCATTGCAACGTCAAGACGATGCCGCATCCCGGTTTTCCGACGGATATGCAGCCGCAGATATCGGCGCTGCTGGGTCTGGCGGAGGGTACGAGCATTGTGACCGAAGGCATTTGGGACAACCGCTTCCGCTATGTGGACGAACTGCGCCGCATGGGCGCTGATATTCAGGTGGACGGTAAGGTCGCCGTGATCCAGGGTGTTTCTCATTACAAAGGGGCGCCGGTCAAGGCGGTCGACCTGCGTGCCGGCGCGGCCATCATCATCGCGGCGCTGGCCGCTGTGGGGGAGACGCAGGTGGAAGATATTCACCACATCGAGCGCGGCTATGAGCGGCTGATCGAAAAAATGCGTTCGCTCGGCGCGGACATTTCGCTGATCCAGGTCGGCGACGGGATCCGGCAGGCACTGTAACGGCACAGATAAAAAACAAGGGTCCTTCCAAGGGCGCATGCCTTTGCGGGGCCCTTTTTTGAGAGGAAAAAAGGTTATGGCGCGTTTTTGTACCCTGTTCAGCGGCAGTTCCGGCAACTGTACATACATTGCCACGCCGGCCGGCGGCATTCTGATCGACGTGGGCGTCAGCGCCCGCCGGATCGAGGCCGCCCTGCGGGAGCGGGGGATCGACCTTCGCTCGATCCGGGCGATTTTTCTGACGCACGAGCACACGGACCATATCGTCGGTCTGCGCGCGTTTTTGGATAAATACGAGGTACCGGTATACGGTTCCGCCGGCACGGTGGACGGGGTGCCGGGCCCGTTGGCCCTGCTGCCGCAGGTCATGGCCGCTCCCGTCGAACTGGACGGGCTGCGCGTGACTTCTTTTCACACCCCGCACGACAGCCGCGAGAGCACCGGCTACTGCATCGAAACTGCCGACGGCCGCAAACTCGCCGTCGCCACCGACCTCGGCTGCGTGACCGATACCGTGCGGCAGGCGCTGACGGGGTGCGACCTGGTGCTGATCGAATCCAACCACGACGAGCGCATGCTGCGCAACGGACGGTACCCGGCCTACTTAAAGCAGCGCATCGCCTCCGACACAGGGCACCTGTCCAACACCGCCTGCGCGGCGGAACTGGCGGGGCTGGTGCAATCCGGCACCAGCCGCATCGTCCTCGGGCATCTGAGCCGGGAAAACAATCTGCCGCAAATGGCTTATCAAACGGCGAAGCAGGCGCTGCTGGCCGCCGGCCTGACCGAGCGGCGGGATTATCTGCTGTCGGTAGCGGCGCCGGTCGGTACCGAGGCCGTGACGCTTTTTTAAGGAGGGACCGGGATGCTGACCTGCCGGATCCTGTGTATCGGCAAACTCAAAGAAGAATATTGGCGCCGTGCCTGTGCCGAATACCAGAAACGCCTCACCCCGTTCTGCCGGCTGCAGTTGGTGGAGCTGGATGAGGAGCGGGTGCCGGACAGACCGTCGCCGGCGCAGCTGGAGGCCGCCGTCCGGCAGGAGGGCAGCCGCATTCTGCAGGCGGTACCGGCCGGCAGCACCCTCGTATCGCTGTGTATCGAAGGAATCCCGTTTTCTTCCGTACAGCTTTCGCAGACCATCGAGGGATGGAAGAACGAGGGCCGGGCGGACGTCTCTTTTGCTATCGGCGGCTCGTGGGGCCTGTCGGACGCCGTCAAGCAGGCGTCGCGGCTGCGTCTGTCGATGTCGGCGATGACTTTTCCGCATCAGCTGGCCCGCGTGATGCTGCTGGAACAACTGTACCGCGCCGCACAGATCGCGGCCGGCAGTAAATATCATAAATGAAACCGGAGGGAAAGCCTATGATCCGCGTGACCGTTTGGTACGAGAATATGTTTCACCCGCAGACGCAGGCGGCCGTCAAAGCCATGTATCCGCTGGGCCTGCCGCAGACCATCGCGGCTTTTTTGGAGCGGGATCCGCAGGTCGCGGTCCGCGTTGTGACGATGGATCAGCCGGCCTGCGGCCTGCCGGATGAGGTGCTGGACGAGACCGACGTGCTGCTGTGGTGGTCCCACAGCGGGTACGATCTGGTGCCGGACGAGGTGGCCCGCAAGGTGGCGGACCGGGTTCTCAAGGGTATGGGCTTTATCCCGCTGCATTCGGCGCATTACGCCAAACCGCTGCGGCTGCTGCTGGGCACCAGCTGTACCCTGCGCTGGCGGGAGGCGGATTACGAGCGGTTGTGGTGCGTTATGCCGTCCCATCCCATCGCAGCGGGACTCCCGGTGTGCATTGAATTGCCGGAGGAAGAGATGTACGGCGAGTTTTTCGACATTCCCCAACCGGACGAACTGGTGTTCACCGGATGGTTCCGCGGCGGAGAGCTATTCCGCTCCGGCTGCTGCTGGTACCGCGGCATGGGCAAGGTGTTTTATTTTCAGCCCGGGCACGAAACCCACGCCGCCTATCATAACCCGTACGTGCAGCAGATCCTGCTCAACGCCGTGCACTGGGCGGCACCCACAGCCCGGCGCGAGCAGCTGTTTTTCCTGCATGACGACCTCGGTACCGACGAACTGGCCCGGCAGGGCCGGCCGGTACCGCAATACTGATGGCGCGGCGGTTGGCAGCGCTGGCGCTGCCGCTTGTATTCCTGCTGTGCGCCTGCGCCGGGCCCGCGGCGCCTGCCGTCAGCGCGCCGCCCGCCACAACGCAGGCGCCGCCCGCCACAACGGCCCCGACATCCGAAACGCCGCCCGCGACGACTACCGCCACGACCGAGGCGCCGCCTACCACAACGTCTGCGCCGCCTACCACCACGACGACCGGGCCGCCGGCCATCCCGGTGATCGAACAACGGGAGAACGGCGCCTGGTATATCGGAAATACCGTCATCGTCAACAAAACGTACGGTCTGCCGCCCGGCTGGGCCGACGGGGAAGATCCGGCCGCCCTTGCCGCGCTCGATCAGATGATCGCCGCCGCCGGGGCCGACGGCATCCGTCTGTTTGTGGTCGGCGGCGGCGGGTTCCGTAGCGATGAAAAGCAGACGACGCTGTACAACAATTATGTGGCCCGCAGCGGCCGTGCCGCGGCGGATACCTATTCGGCCCGCCCCGGCCATTCGGAACATCAGACCGGGCTGGCTTTCGACCTCAACCATGCCGCCTCTTCTTTTGAAGGCACGCCGGCGGCGCTGTGGATTGAGGCCCATTGCGCGCAATACGGCTTTATCGTCCGCTTCCCGAAGGGGAAGGAGGCCTTCACCGGCTTTATTTATGAGCCGTGGCACGTGCGGTACGTCGGGCAGCCGCTGGCCGCCGCCCTGACGGAGAGCGGCCTTTGCCTGGAAGAATATTACGGCCTGACGTCAGAATATCAGGAATAAAAGGGAACGGGGGACGCGACTGCATCCCCGTTCCTTTTTTTGTTATTTTTTTCTCCGCAGCCGCAGGATCAGTTTGCGCGCCATATCAAAGGGAATTACCAGCGCTGCCATCCGCAGTACGGCGGACCATTCGGTCAGCGTCAGGCCGGCGGCGCGGAACAGCGTTCCGCCCCGGTAGATCATACACAACTGCACCGTTGTGACCAGCAGCATAATCGTTACAAAGGCGGGGTTGCGGTGCAGATGTGCCAACAGGTTGACGCGTCCGGTACGGGCGTTGAAGCAGTTGAAGATGCCGCAGAAGATGAATAGGGCAAAGAAGCCGGTCATCCGGTACAGGTCCTGCGGATGCACACGGAAAAAGGTGGCCGGCAGGCACAGGAACGCTACGCACAGCGCCACGGTGAAGCCGCCGGTCCAGAGAATCTGGTGCAGCATCGCGCCGGTCATGATCGGCTCCTCCCGTCGTTTGGGCAGCTCTTTCATATATTCTTCCAGCGGCGGCTCGCCTGCGAAAGCCAGACCCGCCAGCGTATCCATAATCAGGTTGACCCACAGCATCTGCACCACCGTGACCGGCGTATCGACGCCCAGAAACGGCCCGAGCACCGACACCGCTACCGCGCACAGGTTGACCGTCAGCTGAAAGACGATGAACTTGCGGATGCTGTGAAAGATGGTGCGGCCGTACAGCACCGCTTTGGCAATTGAGGACAGGCGATCGTCGAGGATGACGATATCGGCCGCCTCCTTGGCCACCTCGGTGCCGCTGCCCATAGCAAAGCCGACGTTGGCCTTTTTCAGGGCCGGCGCGTCGTTGATGCCGTCGCCTGTCATGCCGGCGACCAGCCCGTTTTCCTGTGCCAGCCGCAGCAGCCGGCTTTTGTCTTCGGGCTGTGCCCGCGCCAGTACCCGCAGTTCGGCCAGCCGTTTGCGGATCTGCGCATCCGACAGGGCGCGCAGCTGTTCGCCGGTCAGCACGGCGCATTCTCCGTCCCGGATATCCAACAGGCCGGCGGCTGCCGCGATGGCTACGGCCGTTTCTTTGTTGTCGCCCGTGATCATGACCAGCTGGATGCCGGCCCGGCGCAGCTGCGCCACCGTTTCCGCCGCTTCCGGCCGCAGTTCGTCCCGGATGCCGAGCAGGGCGGTCAGCGTCATGGCCGGCAGCGGGCCGGTCTCGGGCACTTCCCGGTCGGCCTCGGCCAGCGCCAGTACCCGCATGCCGCTGCCCGTCATTTGCCGCATGGCCGCTTCCAGCGGCTCCCGGTCACGCAGCGGCCGTACCGTTCCGGCTTCATCCGTATATCGGGTGCAGGCCGGCAGCAGCCGTTCCGGCGCACCTTTGACGGGATACAGGGCCGGCTGTCCGGCCGCGCCCAGCACCGCCGCGGCATATTTCCGGCCGCTGTGGAAGGGAAGGCGGCCATACACCGTCCACCGTCCGGCCGGTTCCCGCTGCGGCAGCACGTAGGCCAGCAGCGCCCGGTCGGTGGCGTTGCCGCCGAGGATCTGCCGCGCGGAAAGCAGACTTTCGTTATTATAAAAACAGTTGCGGCTGACCTTTTCCCACAGCGCTTTATGCCGCCGCAGGACGGTTTTTTCTGTAAAGGTAAAACCATTGCCGGTCACACATTGCACGACGCCGGGCTCTCCCTTTGTCAGCGTGCCGGTTTTATCGGTAAACAGGATATTCAGGCTGCCGGACGTTTCGATGCCGACCGGTTTGCGCACCAGCACCTGATCCTTGAGCATGCGCCGCATATTGGAGGATAGCACCACCGTGATCATCATCGGCAGACCCTCCGGCACGGCGACCACCAGGGTGGTGATGCCCAGTGTCACGGCATGGAACAGCCGTGCCAGCACCTCCGTCGGCGAGGCAAAAAGCGCATACAGCGCCTGCTGCGAAAAGCGGGTGGAAAGGCCGAAAGAGTAAAACAGATCCGCCAGCATCACCAGGGCGGAAGCCCCGTACCCCAGGCGGCTGATCGTTTTTGCAAGGCCGGTCAGCCGCTGTTTCAAAGGGCTGTCGCCGCTCTCTTCGCGGATTTCTCCGGCCAGCTGGCCCAAGCGGGTGTGGTCGCCCACCGCTTGCACCTGCATTACCGCTTCGCCGCCGCATACGACGGTACCGGCGAACACGCTTGCCTCTTCCGGCCGGCTGCCGTCGGCCCGCTTGGGCACCTCCCGGCTTTCTCCGCTGAGCATGGCCTGGTTGACAGACAGCCGTCCCTGCAGCAAAATGCCGTCGGCCGGTACCTTTTCGCCGGATTGCAGCAGGATGACGTCGTCGACTACCACGTCCGCAGCTGACAAGGGAATCACCTTGCCACCGCGAATAGCGCGGCAGGTCACCGTTTCAGCCTGTTGCTGCAGTTTTTCGAAGGCCGCCTCGCTGCCGTGCTCGGATAAAGCCGACACAAAGGTGGCCGCAAACACCGATATCGCGATGCCGACGGATTCGAACCAGTCGCAGCGGCGCAGCAAAAACAACAGGTTGATTGCCAGCGCCGCCAGCAGGATCTTGATGATGGGGTCACCGAAGCTTTGCAGCCACCGGCGCCCGAAGGTAATGCGGCGCCGGCCGGTCAGCCGGTTGCTGCCGTGGGCAGTTCTGGATTGTTCCGCCTGCGCCGGGGTCAGGCCGGTAAACGGCAATTCGGGCATACGGGAGCTCCTCCTTTTCGGACGTCGGGGCGGTGATTGCTCCGCCACATACCCTATGCGCCTGTCCTGCCGGATATGCCGCCGGTACGGCAAAAATATTTTTTTGAAAACATATAGGCAAGCGGCCGTAAAGGTGGTATACTGTAAAAAATAAAGGAACGAGGGAGGTGCCGCCTTGAATCGCTATAAACGTTTGCTGTCCAATACCTTCGTTTTCGCCATCGGGACCTTTAGCTCCAAGGTGTTGGTGTATTTTCTCGTTCCGCTGTATACCCATGTGCTGACCAATGCCCAGTTCGGTTCGGCGGACCTGATCCAGCAGACGGGCAACCTGCTGCTGCCGCTGGCGTCGCTGGGCATCACCACCGCCGTGCTGCGCTTCGGGCTGGACAGCGCGGTGCGCAAAACGGACGTGTTTACCGCCGGCCTGCTGTGCGTGATGTTCGGCAGCGGCGCGCTGCTGTTGCTCAGCCCGCTGTGGCTGTTGGTCCGGCCGCTGGCCCCGTACAGCGTGCTGCTGATGGTGTTTGCGGTCATGTCGACCCTGCGTTCGCTGTGCAGCCAGTTTGTGCGCTCGCAGAGCCGGGTGCGGCTGTTCGCGCTCGACGGACTGCTGAGCACCGCGACGATGCTGTTGTTGACCATCCTGTTTTTAACGGTGTTCCGCTGGGGCGTGACCGGTTACATTGCAGCCATCGTCTGTTCCGACTTTTTATCCGTCTTGTTTTTGACCGTGACCGGCCGGCTTTGGCGGTATGTAGGTTTTTCCGGCCTGCAGCCGAACGTTCTCCGGCAGATGCTGCGCTTTGCGCTGCCGCTGATTCCCAACACGCTGCTGTGGTGGATCACCAACGTGTCCGACCGGTATTTCGTCATTTATATGATGGGGGAGGAGCACAACGGCCCCTACGCCATCGCATATAAGATCCCGGCGCTGATCATCCTGGTGGCGGGCGTGTTTATGAATGCCTGGCAGATCTCGGCCGTCACCGAGCAGGAGGACCGGGAGCGGTTTTACAGCAAGGTAGGCAACCATTACACCTCGATCCTGATGATCGTCGCCTCGCTGATCCTGCTGGGGGACCGGATGATCATCCGGCTGTGGGTGGCGGAAGATTACTATATTGCCTGGCAATACGTGCCGCTGCTGACACTCGCCACCGTATGCACCTGCCTGGTGGATTTTCTCGGCAGCATTTATCTGGTGGAAAAAAAGAGCGTGCATTCCATGCTGACGGCGGCGGTCAGCGCGGTGATGAATCTGATCCTCAACGCCGTGCTGATACCCGTATGGGGCGTCAACGGGGCGGCGGCGGCGACGCTGCTGTGCTACTTTACGGTATTCCTGATCCGTTTCTGGGACACCCGCCGGTATATCAAGGTCGCCTGGCATCTGCCCCGTTTGTGCGGCGGCTTTGCCATTCTGGCCGCGCAGACGGTACTGTTGTGGTGGGACGTGCCGTACCTGTATCTGTGGGAGGGGCTGTTGACCCTTGCCATGCTGGTGCTGCACGGCAACAGTCTGATGCGTTCTGTCAAGACTCTGCTGCACAGCCGCCGGGCCGCGCGGCAGGACACCGAAACCGAATGAGGGCCGCGGAATGCCGGCTGCTGCCGGTATGCGCCGGGGCGGCCGGTCTGTTTTTGTGGTGTGTGGCCGCCGGAATCTGGCCGTTCTGGCCGGTTTGGGCGGCGGCCGTGTTGTGGGCGGCCGGTTTGTTCCTTTATCTGCTCAGGGGGCCGGAGCACACCGCGTCGTTGTTGATCACCTGGCTGGACAGTCCCGCAGATGAAAGGAATGACCGGCTTTGCCGTCGCCTGTTTATCGATCCCGCCGGCGAGGCGGCCGGCGCGGCAGCCCGATGGGAACACGGGCGCATCGGCGGTTGGTATATCCGCCGGCAGGACCAAAATACCGTCCTGTGTGAACTGCTGGCGGCCGGCGGGGCGGCGGCGCAGGTAACGCTACGGCGGCAGGGCCGCCGCTGGCAGGCGGATGCTTTTACCGCCGATACGGCGGCCGACGTGCCGCACCGGGCTTTCTGGCAGCGCCGGCGGTTGTGGGCCGGGCTGCTGTGCATCGCCGTGCTGGCGGCCTGCTCCGGCGGCCACGTGCTGGCCGGCCGGCTGGCGCATCCGCAGCAAACGGCGGTGCGCAGCGTTGTGCGGCGGGCGCTGGTGTCGCTGCAAAGCGGTAAACCGATGCAGCCGCACTATACGCAGGGGGATGCCGCCGCCTTTGAACTGGCAGTAATGGATTGGACGCAGGCCGTCTTCTCCGTACGTCAGGCATTTGAGGAACGTATGGCCGCTATCGGTTATCAGCAGGCGCTTTCCCCGCAGACCATAGAGGCAGACCGGGCCAACGGCCTGACCTGCGTCGTGCAGACGCTGCGGCAGGGGCGGGAGATCGCCGCCGCCTATACGGAGCAGTTGGCCGCCTGCGGCACGCGGACGTATCTGACCTGCCTGATGCAGGCCCGCGGCGTTTCCGCCGGGATGCAGCGGGTATATTTCGACGGGGCGGACACCCTTTCCGCCGGTGACACGGAGAAGTACCTTTCCTTCTATCGGGACGCCGAACAGCTGGGCCTGTTTTTGCAGCAGCATCTGGACGATTTTACCGTCGACGCCTCCGGCCTTGTATTTCTGCGGGAGGAAGTGCGCAGCCTCTATCAGCAATTATACCTGCAGATGCAGGCGGATCTGACCTGAATCCTTTTTTATCGTATAAAAAACCCCCTCCGCGGCAAGATAACGGCGGAGGGGATTTTTGATGCAAAAACGGACGCGGCCGGCGGCAGCCCTGTGCGGGGCGGAGCTGTTCGCCCTCGGCGGCACTTTGTATATGCTGGTTGAACTGCTGTGGCGCGGCTATACGCACTGGTCGATGTGCCTGGTCGGCGGCGCCTGCTTTTGCCTGATCGGCGGCATCCATACGGCCCTGAAAGGCGCGCCGCTGGCGCTGCGCTGCGTCGCATGCGCCGCGGCGATCACGGCGGTGGAGTTCGGCGCCGGCTGCCTGTTCAACCTGTGCCTGGGTTGGCAGTTGTGGGATTACAGTATGCTGCCGCTGAACCTGTGCGGGCAGGTTTGCCTGCGGTACAGCGGCTTTTGGGGCGTGCTGAGCCTGGCGGCGCTGCCGGTGTACCGGCAGTTGTCCGTTCAGCTGCGCCGGAGTTCCGGCTTTTTCAGGCCGCCGCAAAGGCCTTCGGCCCGCAGCACGCAGGCGTCGCAGGCAGGGTTTTGCGCCTTGCAAACGGCCCGGCCGAACAACACCAGCCGGTGACAAAAATCGTTGCTTTCTTCCGGCGGCAGCACGGCGCGCAGCTGCATTTCTACCTTGCGCGGGTCGGCGGAATCGCACAGGCCGAGGCGGCCGGCAATGCGGATGCAATGGGTATCCGCCACCACGACCCCCGGCACGTGATATATATCGCCGCACACCAGGTTGGCGGTCTTGCGGCCGACGCCCGGCAGCGCGGTCAGCGCCTCTACCGTGTCCGGGATCACGCCGCCGTACCGCTCTTTTAATACGCGGGCCATGGCCACGATGTCACGCGCCTTGGTCTGATATAATCCGCACGAGCGAATCAGTTCCGCCACCTGCTCCGGCTGTGCGGCGGCAAAATCGTCCAGCGTGGGGAAGCGGGCGAACAGCGCCGGCGTAACCAGGTTGACCCGCGCATCGGTGCATTGCGCTGACAGCCGGGTCGCAATGAGCAGTTGCAGCGGGTCGCTGTACGTCAGCGAACAAACCGCTTCGGGATACAGCCGGCGCAGCGCCTCGACGATCCGTCCGGCTTTTTCTTTTTTCGTCATAAAATGATCACCGCCGCCAGTATATCACAAAAAAGACGGCAAAACAATTGCAAAAGTGATTTTATTTTACTTTACTTTCCGGGAAAGAAAGAGTATACTGGTTATAATCATTCTATGATATACAGTAAAGTTAGGAGCGGGAGATATGTATCAGGACGTGTGGGATGCGGCGGCTTTTGTCAAACAGTATGACGCGGCCGTCGGCGAAGCGATGGAAAAGGAAATGGCCCGGCAGCGTTGTCACCTGGAGCTGATCGCGTCGGAAAACGTGGTCAGCCCGGCTGTGATGGCGGCCATGGGCAGTATATTGACCAATAAATACGCCGAAGGGTATCCCGGCAAGCGGTATTACGGCGGCTGCAGCGAGGTGGACGTGGCGGAGAATCTGGCACGCGAGCGCGCCTGCCGGTTGTTTGGGGCGGAGCACGCCAACGTGCAGCCGCACTCCGGTGCGCAGGCCAATCAGACGGCCTATTTTGCGCTGCTCAAGCCGGGCGACACGGTGCTGGGTATGAGCCTGGCGCACGGCGGGCACCTGACACACGGCTCGCCGGTCAATTTTTCCGGCCAGCTGTATCATTTCGTTTCCTACGGTGTCGATATCGAGACCGGGTATATCGATTATGAGCAGGTATATCGGACGGCTATGGAGGAAAAGCCCAAGCTGATCGTCTGCGGCGCGAGCGCCTATCCGCGTGAGATCCGCTTCGACAAAATGCGCGAGATCGCCGATGCCTGCGGCGCCTACCTGATGGCCGACATGGCGCACATCGCGGGCCTGGTGGCCGCCGGCTGCCACATCAGCCCCATCCCGTACTGCGACGTTGTGACCACGACCACGCACAAAACGCTGCGCGGTCCGCGCGGCGGAATGATCCTGTGCCGTGAGCAGTATGCCAAGCAGATTGATAAGGCGTTGTTCCCCGGCTCGCAGGGCGGCCCGCTGATGCACGTGATCGCCGCCAAAGCGGTCTGCCTGGGTGAGGCGATGCAGCCCTCCTTTGCCGAATATCAGCGGCAGATTCTGCGCAACGCCGCCGCCATGGCGCAGCAATTCAACGCCAGAGGCGTCAAAATGGTCTCCGGCGGGACCGACAATCACCTGATTCTGCTCGACCTGCGCGGCACCGGTGTGACCGGCCGCCAGCTCGAACAGTGGCTGGATGAGGTGAACATCACCGTCAACAAGAACACCATCCCCGGCGAGCCGCTTTCTCCTTCCGTTACCAGCGGCATCCGCGTCGGTACGCCGGCCGTGACGACCCGCGGCCTGAAAGAGCAGGATGCGGCCCGGGTGGCCGACCTGATCGCGGACGCTATTGAAGATTTCGGCACCCGTGCGCCCGCTATCCGTGCGGCGGTGGAAGAAATCTGCGCCCGCTATCCGCTGTATCAGTAACATTTACTTAAAAAAGAGAGGAGGCGACCGGTCATGGCGGTACCGCTGGCAGACCGCATGCGTCCGCAGACGCTGGATGAGGTGGTGGGGCAGCAGCATTTGCTGGCCCCCGGCAAGGCGCTGCGCGGCATCATCGATTCCGGCCGCCTGCCCAATCTGATTTTTTACGGTCCCTCCGGTGTGGGTAAGACCACGGTGGCCCGCATCCTGGCCCAAAAGGCGGATATGTGCCTGCGCAAGCTCAACGGGACGACCGCCTCCACGGCGGATATCAAGGCTGTGGTGGAAGAGCTGGACACGCTGGAAGGCTCCGGCGGTATCCTGCTTTATCTGGATGAGATCCAGTACTTCAACAAACGGCAGCAGCAAACGCTGCTGGAATACATCGAAAACGGGCGCATCACGCTGATCGCCTCCACGACCGAGAATCCCTATTTCTACGTGTATAACGCCATCCTGAGCCGTTCGACGGTGTTCGAGTTCAAATCGGTGCCGGTGGAGCAGGTCCGCCTGGCCGTGCAGCGCGGGTTTGACTTTTTGCAGAAGGAACAGCAGGTGACTTTTACGTTTGAACCGGGCGTGCTGGACGACATTGCGGCCGGCTGCGGCGGTGACGTGCGCAAGGCGCTCAACGCGGTGGAACTGTGCGCCGCCTGCGCCCAGCCGGGGGAGGACGGCGCCTGCCTGATCACGCGGGAGCGCGCCGCAGAGGTGTCCCAGCGCAGCGCCATGCGGTATGACCACGACGGGACGGAGCATTTCGACATTGTTTCCGCCTATCAGAAGTCGATGCGCGGGTCCGACGTCAACGCAGCGCTGCATTATCTGGCGCGGCTGTTGGAGGCGGGGGATCTGCCCTCCGCCTGCCGCCGGCTGCTGGTATGCGCCAGCGAGGACGTGGGGCTTGCCTACCCGCAGATCATCCCCATCGTGCAGGCGGCGGTCGCCACGGCGCAGCAGGTGGGCCTGCCGGAGGCGCGCATTCCGCTGGCCGACGCCGTGATTCTGGTGGCGTTGGCCCCTAAATCCAATACCGGCAGTATGGCGGTGGACGCCGCTTTGGCTGATATACGGGCCGGCCGCAGCGGGCCGATTCCGCGGCAGCTGCAAAACACCCATTACGACGGCGCCGACGCCGAGCGCAAGGGGCAGCATTATCTGTATCCGCACTCGTTCGCAAACCATTGGGTGCAGCAGCAGTATCTGCCGGATGCGCTGAAGGACGCCGTGTATTACACCCCCGGCGACAACAAGACGGAGCAATCCTTCGCCGCCTATTGGAAAGCGATCCGCGGCGACAAGTAAAAAGAAAAAGATCCGCTCGGGACACTTGTGATAAAGCAGGTGTCCCGAGTTTTTGCGCTTAGCTTTGAAATTGATCTAATCCGTGCTGTTTTCCGCAAAACCAACGCAAAAGCGCTTTTGACAACCTATGGTCATCAAAAGCGCTTTGCGCTCTGCGAGGCGAGGTTTAATCCTCGCCTTGTGCCGTTGTTATACTGTATTTACAATGTTTTGCGCAACGTAATTTTGCTGCCATTCCCATAAACTCGAAATCCGCATTGCAAGCAACATGTTTGCGCCGGTAGATTATCCTCATCGGTTTGAATTGCAAGGGTTGAGAATCCTCTTTCCCTTACATATTCTTCTGCGTATTCTATTGCAAAAGTACCGATTCCTTGGCGATGGAAATCTTTTGCCACAAACAGCATGGAAATCCACGCTTCTTTCTTACTATCGAGCCCGTTGATTTTCATATAGGCAACGGGGACGGCGCCTTTACATATCAGAAAATGTTTTTCATCTGTATCATTTGCAGAAAGTGCTTCTTTCCATTCGTTCATGCTGATGTTACCGGAGTGGAGGGCCTCTTTGTTTTGAACAAACAATACCCTCACGAAGTAGGCTTCGTCTTCGGTGGCAGGGATTATTGTCAAGTTGTTAGGTACTTGTACCTCGTACATTATTTCACCGTCGTTAATAAAACCGTTAAACGGTTCAAACGATTTTTCCAAGAAGCCGACGGATAATTGAAGATTCCGGCTTGGAGTATTTTTCGGATCAACATAGCATCGAAGCGCGGCTGCACCAAGTTCTGCCAAGTGGTCAATTGCTGCGTGAATCATCTGAGAAGCAATACCCTTTCTGCGGTATTCCGGAACGACAAACAAATCACCATAATACCAGAGTCTCGGGTCGCTTTCGTTTCTGACGAAATGAATCCTTCCTATCACATTGCCGTCAGATGCTGTTGCCACAATGCCAAAGCAGTCGTTATCGTTCATGATTTCATCGAAAATATACTGTCTTGAACGGTTTACCCATTGAGGAGCGTCTGTCCTCCATTGCTTTTGAGCGATTTGCCTTACATATTCGTCCGTTAAAAACTTGCTGATTTGAATTTTGATAATTTCATCCATTTGAGTACCTCTTTCATAAAAATTGATATAAAAAATCGCCTCTGATAAAACCAAAGGCGATCAATACATCCGTATGAAAAAGGTGCTTAATCAGCGGACAAAACGGCTTTTGATTTTATCAGTAT
>JAFWVC010000078.1 GCA_017518415.1 Clostridia bacterium | reverse complement strand
GTAAGTGCGGATTTCATCCCGCGAAGCGGGATTTCATCGCGAAAGCGATTTCACCCACCCGACAGGGTGGATTTAGTTGAAAAGCCTCGTCAAAAGACGAGGCTTTTTCT
The DNA here is from genome assembly GCA_017518415.1 of Clostridia bacterium. Lineage (GTDB taxonomy): Bacteria > Bacillota > Clostridia > Oscillospirales > Acutalibacteraceae > RGIG6098. Next base: position 15,605 of record JAFWVC010000078.1, on the reverse strand, counting down.
GGTGGGGGAAGGTGGATTCGAACCACCGAAGTCACTGACAACAGATTTACAGTCTGCCCCCTTTGGCCGCTCGGGAATTCCCCCACATATTCAGTTGATGCGTCAAACGCAAGTGTTACTATACCATATCGCAGCCGCTTTGTCAAGGCGCAAAAACAAAAAAATACGACTTTTTTAAGGCAAAAAAGCCGGGCGTCGCCCGCGCGGGGCGGCACCCGGCCGTATGGCGGATGCAACGGCGTCAGCCGGCGAGCAGGCGGGCGTTTTTCTCATCCAGCGCCTGTTGCTGGGCGGCGAAATGCTGCCGGAAGGTTTCCAGCCCTTCGGAGATGATCTTCATCGTCCGGTCGTAGGACTTCTGCGCGTCGGCCAGGCCCGTCTTGCTCTTGCTCAGGCCGAAGACGGTCCAGTCTTCCACCGATTTATCCAGCGGTACGATCTGATAGATGCGCTTGCTGCCCTCGGAGTACAGATGCACCCACGTCGGCAGGATGTCGGCGCCGGTCACGCGGACCGAGCCGTCGGTATATTTGGTCATGGTGAAGGAGAAGAGCATCCCGTCCTCGGTGTGGCCGCTTTTGACGTCGTCCATGAACTGGATGCGCTGGTTGGAGATCGCGTTGCCCATCGAATACACGCACAGCGTGTTCTTTCCGGACACATCGGAATGCAGAACGTCGACCGGTTCCACCACGTGCGGGTGGGAGCCGACGATGACGTCCACGCCCATGTCGCACAGCTTCTGGGCGATGTTGCGCTGCACGGCCGTGGTGGTCAGATGGTATTCGTTGCCCCAGTGGATGTAGACCACCAGCACCTCGGCCCCGTCCTGCCGCATGGCGGCCAGCGCGGCCTCCATTTCCGCGTAAAAGCGGGGCAGATCGCCGGCGTCGAACATATTGACCAGCGGCGAGGTGACGGTGCTGCACGCGATGCCGTTGAGGGCCTTGCGGCCGTCCTGCAGATAGGTGCCGTAGGTGTAGTTGATCATTCCTACCGCCACCGGGCCGATCTGCTCGACGCGGTACGGCTTGTCCTGCTCGGCCGGGCGTGTGCCGATGAAGGGCAGCCCTTTTTGCTGCAACACCTGCATCGTGCGTAAAAAGCCGTCGGCCCCGCCGTCGTTGCTGTGGTTGTTGGCGGTGGTCACCAGATCAAACCCGGCGGTCAGCAGTGCGTCCACCAGACTGTCCGGCGTGCGAAAGCGGGGAAAGCCGGAATAATTGCTGCCGGGCAGCGACAATTCCAGGTTGATAGTGGCGAAATCCGCCGCCTCGACGTACGGTTTGACGACGGAGAACAGGGGATCGAAGACATAGCTGCCGTCGCTCTGCGCGGCGTTGGACAACAGCGGGGAATGGATCAGGATATCGCCCGTGTTGACCACGGTGGCGCTGGCCACCGGGCGGATCGTCGGGTCGGGCGGGTCGGTCGGCCTGGTCGTTTCAGCCGTGGTGGCCGAGGTAGGGTTGACGACCGGGGCACTGTTGGCGGGCGGCAGCGGCCCGTCCGCTGCCATGATACGTTGGACCAGCCAGACCCCGCCGGCGATCAGGCCGGCGAACAGGATCAGGCAGAACAGCCCGGCCGCCAGCCGGCGCCGGCGTACCTTTTTAGAAGGGCGGCGAGCAGCCATGGAGGTCACCCCTTTACTCTTTTTCAATCAGGGAACGGCCGGACATTTCGGCCGGCTGAGCCAGGCCCAGCAGGTGCAGCATCGTGGGGGAGATATCGGCCAGCCGGCCGCCGGCCCGCAGGGTGCACGGGTGGCCGACCACGCAGAACGGCACCGGGAAGGTGGTGTGCGCGGTAAACGGCGTGCCGTCGTCGTCGATCATCTTGTCGGCGTTGCCGTGGTCGGCCGTGATCAGGGCGACGCCGCCCATTTCCAGCGTGGCCTTGACAGTTTCGCCCACGCAGGCGTCCACCGTCTGCACGGCGGCAACGGCCGCCGGGAAGATGCCGGTATGGCCGACCATGTCGCAATTGGCGTAGTTGAGGATGACCATATCGTACCGGCCGGAGCGGATGCGGGCCGTGACCTCGGCGCAGACTTCATAGGCGCTCATCTCCGGTTTCAGGTCAAAGGTGGCCACGTCCGGCGTGGGGATCAGCACCCGGTCCTCCCCGGGAAACTTGACCTCCTCGCCGCCGTTGTAGAAAAACGTCACGTGGGCGTACTTGGTCGTCTCGGCAATGCGCAGCTGGGTCAGCCCGGCCTTGCTGACGGTTTCGCCCATGGTCATGGTCAGCGCTTCGGGCGCAAAGGCGACCGATACGTTGGGCATGGTGGCGTCGTACTCCGTCATACAGACGAAATGAACGGGGAACCAGGTGTGCGGGAAGGCGGTAAAGGCGGGATCGACAAAGGCGCGGGTCAGTTCCCGGGCCCGGTCGGGCCGGAAGTTGAAGAAGATCACGCTGTCGCCCTCCCGGACGGGTTCGCCGCCGGCACAGACGGTGGGCAGCACAAACTCGTCGGTCAGGTGCTTGCCGTCCCCGTCGATCGTCTCGTATGAGGCGGCGACCGCCGCCGCCGGATCCTGCGCCTGCACGCCGGTGCGGCAGACGATGGCTTCGTACGCCTTACGCACCCGGTCGTACTGTGTGTCGCGGTCCATGCCGTAGTAGCGGCCCATTACGGTGGCGATGGTACCCACGCCGATTTCGTCGATCTGCGCTTGCAGCTGCTCCACGTATCCCTTACCGGAGGCGGGCGGTACGTCGCGTCCGTCGAGCATGGCGTGGACGAACACCTTGCGCACCCCCATCTGTTTGGCCATGCGCAGCAGCGCGTACAGGTGGGTCTGGTGGCTGTGTACGCCCCCGTCGGATACCAGGCCCATCAGGTGCAGGGCCCGGCCGTCGGCGGCGTTTTTCATCGCGTCGCACAGCACGGGATTGCGGAAAAAGTCCCCGTCGGTGATGGATTTGGTGATGCGCGTGAGCTCCTGATAGACTACGCGGCCGGCGCCGATGTTGGTGTGGCCGACCTCACTGTTGCCCATCTGCCCGTCCGGCAGGCCGACGTCCATGCCGGAGGCACCGATGGTGGTAAAGGGGTTCTCGGCAAACAAGCGGTCCAGATGCGGCGTGTTGGCCGCCTTGATGGCGTTGCCTTTTTCGGCCGGATTGATGCCGAACCCGTCCATAATGATCAGAACAACCGGTTTTTTCATGATGCGTTACTCCTTATAATAGCGACCGGGCCGCCCTCGTCAGCGGGGGTGGCCCGGGAAAGAATCAGGAACGGGCCGCCGCCACAATGGCGGCAAAGTCCTGCGGTTTGAGGGACGCGCCGCCGATCAGGCCGCCGTCCACGTCGGGCTGTGCAAGCAGCTCGGCCGCGTTGCCGGCGTTCATCGACCCGCCGTATTGGATCACGGCGGCGTCCGCCGTTGCAGGGCTGTACAGCCCGGCCAGCGTGCGGCGGATCAGCGCGCATACCTCGTTAGCTTGGGCGGCGGTGGCGGTGCGGCCGGTGCCGATGGCCCAGACCGGCTCGTACGCGATGATCACGCGGGCCATCTCCTGCCCGGAGACGGTGCCCAGCGCCACCTTGACCTGCATGGCTACCACCTCGGCGGTGATGCCCTGCTCCCGCTGGTCCAGCGTTTCGCCCACGCAAAGGATGACCTCCAGCCCGGCGTCCAGCGCGGCGCGTACCCGTTTGGCGACGGTGACGTCCGTTTCGCCGAAATAGGTGCGGCGTTCACTGTGGCCGAGGATGACGGTGCCGACGCCGAGCGCGCACAGCATCTCCGCCGAGACCTCGCCGGTGAAGGCGCCCGCCTTCTCCCAATGGCAGTTCTGCGCGGCCACGCCGATGGCGGAGCCCTTCACGGCGTCCAGCGCGGCGGGCAGGTCTACAAACGGCACGCCCACGAGCACGCGGCAGCCGGCGCCTTCTACCAGGGGCCGGATGGCGCCGATCAGCTCGGCCGCCTGCTGCGGCGTTTTATTCATTTTCCAGTTGCCGGCAATGACTTTTGTACGCATAGGTGATACCCCTTATTTATCGTTCAGGCAGGCGATGCCCGGCAGGATCTTGCCTTCCAGGAACTCAAGCGAAGCGCCGCCGCCGGTGGAGATGTGGGTCATCTTATCCGCAAAGCCAAGCCGTTCGATGGCCGCGGCGGAGTCGCCGCCGCCGATGATGGAGACCGCGCCGGATTCCGCAATGGCCTTGGCCACGGCGATGGTGCCGGAGGCGAAGGGAGCCATCTCGCTCACGCCCATTGGGCCGTTCCATACGACGGTGCCGGCGCCCTTGATGGCATCGGCAAACAGCTTCTGCGTGGCCGGGCCGATATCCAGGCCCATCCAGCCGTCTTCGATATCCTCATGGTGGAACACACGCACGTTGGCGTCGGCAGAGAAGGCGTCGGCCGCGATGTTGTCGTGCGGCAGCAGGAAATTGACGCCTTTTTCCTTGGCCTTTTTGAGGATTTCGCCGGCCAGTTCGACCTTGTCTTCCTCATACCGGGAAGAGCCGACGTGCTTGCCGGTGGCCTTGAAGAAGGTATACGCCATAGCGCCGCCGATGATCAGGGTATCCACTTTGTCGAGCAGGTTGGTGATCACGCCGATTTTGTCGGACACCTTGGCGCCGCCGAGAATGGCGACGAAGGGGCGCTTCGGGTTGGCCAGCGCGTTGCCCATGATGGTGATCTCTTTCTGGATCAGGTAGCCGCAGACGGCCGGCAGATAGTCGGCCACGCCGGCGGTGGAGGCATGCGCGCGGTGCGCGGTGCCGAACGCATCGTTGACGTAGATGTCGGCCAGCGAAGCGAGCGCTTTGGCAAAGGCCGGATCGTTGGCGGTCTCTTCCTTAAAGAAGCGCACGTTTTCGATCACAAGAATCTCACCGGGCTTGAGCGCCTTGGCGGCGGCCTGCGCCTGCGGGCCGATGACGTCCGGCACAAACTGAACCGGGCGGCCCATCAGTTCGCTCAGCCGCACGGCGACGGGAGCCAGCGTGCAGGCTTTTTTGCTTTCCTCATCCTTCGGCCGGCCGAGGTGAGAGCACAGGATGACGGCCGCATCATGCTCGGCCAGATACCGGATCGTCGGGATGGATTCGCGGATGCGCTTGTCGTCGGCAATAACGCCGTCCGCCAGCGGCACGTTAAAGTCGCAGCGGACCAGGACTTTTTTGCCCCGGACGTCGATGTCTTCGATCGTTTTTTTGTTGAGATAATTCATAAGGGACTCCCTTTCCTAAATAAAATACGTAAATAATAAAAACAAAACTTCCCAATTTCACTATTATATACGGTTTATGGACAGAATGCAAGATGCTTTGCAAAAAAAGACGAAGATGCGCCGCGGCCCGAAATATCCCCGGAAGAAACCTTCCGGGGACGGGTATTTATCCGATCAGTTGTTTGAGCAGAGCGGTGGCGGCGCCGGCGTCGGCCTTACCGCGGGTGGCCTTCATCACGTAGCCGATCAGCGCGCCCATGGCCTTCTCTTTGCCGGCGCGGATATCGGCGACGGCGGCGGGGTTGTTCTCCACCGCAGCCCGGCACACCGCGGCCAGCGCCTCGGCGTCCAGCCCGGCCAGGTCGGCCTGCGTGAGCAGGTCGGATACCGGTTTGCCGGTGTCGAGCATCTTTTCAAAGGTAGTTTTGGCCAGGTTCATATTCAGCTTGCCGCCGTCGATCAGGGCCGCTAGGTCGTGCAGATAGGCGGCCGGCACCGGGAAGGCGGCGTTCTCTTTTTCGGCGTCGGTGGGCAGGCGGCGGAACAGCGCGCCGAGGATGAAGTTGGCCACGGTGCGGGCATTGACCCCCTGCGCCGCCTCGTCGAAATAGGCGGCGATGCGGGGGTATTTGACCAGCAGCGCCGCATCGGCCGCCGGCAGCTGCAGCTGATTGGTGTAGCGGTCCAGCCGGTGGCGCGGCAGCTCCGGCATGTCGGCCTGCCATTGCTCGATCTGCTCGTCGGTCACGGCGATGGTCACCAGGTCCGGCTCGCGGAAGTAGCGGTAATCGTCGGCGTCCTCCTTGCCGCGCATGCTTTCGGTCATGCCGGAGGCCTCGTCGTAGCGGCGCGTTTCCTGCACGACGGTGCCGCCGCTCTCGATCAGGTCGATCTGCCGCTCCGTCTCATAAGCGACGGCCTTTTCCATATAGGTAAAGGAGTTCATGTTTTTGATCTCGGTGCGGGTGCCGAAGGTTTCGCTGCCGACCGGGCGCACCGAAATGTTGACGTCGCACCGCAGCGAACCCTCCTGCATCTTGCAGTCGGACACGCCGATGGTCTTCATCGTCAGCTGGAGCGTTTCCAGATACTCCCGGATCTCGTCCGCCGAGCGGAAGTCCGGCTCGGTGACGATCTCGATCAGCGGCACGCCGCCGCGGTTGTAATCCACCAGCGTGTTGCCGCGCACGTGCACCAGCTTGCCGGCGTCCTCTTCAATATGGATGCGGGTGATGCGGATGGTGCGGCCGTTGGACAGTTCGATCCGCCCCCACTCGCACAGCGGCTTGTCGTACTGCGAGATCTGGTAGGCCTTCGGCAGGTCGGGATAGACGTAGTTCTTCCGGTCCATTTTGGAGATGCGGTTGATGCGGCAGCCGGTCGCCAGGCCGGCGCGCACCGCGTATTCCACTACCCGCGCGTTGAGTTTGGGCAACGTGCCGGGCATGCCGGTGCATACCGGGCAGCAGTGGGTATTCGGCTCCGAGCCGAAAGCGGTCGTGCAGCCGCAGAAGATCTTGGTCTTGGTGGACAGTTCCACGTGGGTTTCGAGCCCGGCGATCATTTCATACTGTCTCATGCCAGCACCTCCCGGCAAAGATAGGCGCCGTCGGTGGCCTGCTCAAAGCGGTGCGCGGCGGCCAACAGCGTCTTTTCGTCAAACGCGCGGCCGATCAGCTGCAAGCCGATGGGCATGCCGTCCGGGTCAAAGCCGCACGGAAGCGACAGCGCCGGCAGCCCGGCAATGTTGACCGGCACGGTGCAGATGTCACTTTGATAGGTCTCGATGGGGTTGGCCGCCGCCCGGCCGTGCCGGAAGGCGGTGACCGGCGCGGTGGGCGCCAGCAGAAAATCGCATTTGGCAAACGCCTCGTCAAAAGAACGCACCACGGCGCCGCGCAGCGTCTGCGCTTTTTTGTAATACGCGTCGAAATACCCGGCGCTGAGCACGTAAGTGCCCAGCAGAATGCGCCGCTGCACCTCGGGGCCGAAGCCTTCGCTGCGGGTGCGGCAGATGCACTCGTTGAGGTTGCCGGCGGTGCCGGCCTGGTACCCGTAGCGGATGCCGTCGTACCGCCCGAGGTTGGAGGAGGCCTCCGCGCAGGCGAGGATGTAGTACACCGGCAGCGCGATCGAGAGGGTGGAAAGGGACAGCTCCACGATCTCGGCACCCAGCGAACGGTAGACGGCGATGGCTTCTTCCACCGCTTTCAGCACCGCGGGCTGCACCGCCTGCATAAACTCTTTTGCTACGCCGATGCGCACCCCACGCAGGTCCTGCTCCAAAGCGCCGGCGGCGGGTTCGTACCGGCGGGGCACGCTGGTGGAATCCTGTTCGTCATAAAAACAGATGGCGTCGCACACGGCGGCCGCGTCGGCGGCCGTAACGGTGATCGGCCCGATCTGGTCAAAACTGGACGCATAGGCGATCAGCCCGTAGCGGGACACGGCGCCGTAGGTGGGCTTCAGCCCCACCAGCCCGCAGAAGGAGGCCGGCTGCCGCACCGAACCGCCGGTGTCGGACCCGAGGCCGTAGGCGGCCATCCCGCCGCCGACCGCGCTGGCCACGCCGCCGGAACTGCCGCCGGCGACCCGATCGAGGTCGTACGGGTTGTTGGCGCCGCCGAAGCAGGAGGTCTCGCAGGTGGAGCCCATGGCGAACTCATCCATATTGGTCTTGCCCAACAGCACGGCGTTTTGCCCGGCCAGTTTTTCCCATACGGAAGCGTTGTAAATGGGGGAGTATCCCTTCAAAATACGGGAGCAGCAGGTCGTTTCGATCCCCTTGGTGGAGATATTGTCTTTCAGCGTCATGGGGATGCCTTCGAGCGGGGCCAGCGTTTCGCCCCGGGCGATCTTGGCGTCCACCGCGCGGGCGGTATGCAGGGCGGTATCCGGCGTGGTGAGCACGTAGGCGTTGAGCGCCCCGTTCTTTTTTTCGATCGCGTCCAGATAGGCGCGGGTGATCTCCTCGCAGGAGACTTCCCTGCGCAGCATGCGGCCGCGCAAAGCGGCGATTTTTCCCTGTACGGCCATCGTCAGCCCTCCCTGCTCTGCTTGGTACGGAAGTATCCGTCCTCGCCGCCGTTGACGTTGCGCAGGATCTCCTCCTGCGGGTACGAAGGCCGCACGACGTCCTCCCGCAGGGCGTTTTGCAGCGATTGGATGCTGTCAAACGGCTCCTGCGTGTCGGCCGCGGCGTTGATGGTGTCGGCAAAGGCGATGATCCGTGCCATATCTTCGGTCAGGCTGCCGATCTCCTCTTCGGAGACGTACAGCTTCGCCAGCTTGGCGATCTTGCGGATTTCCTCCTGCGTGATCATAGGTCGAACTCCTTATCTGAGTTTGATGTGCACTTCGCGCAGCTGCTGCTCGGTCACCGTGCCCGGCGCGCCGAGCATCGTGTCCTGCGCGTTGCTGTTGAGCGGGAACAGGATGATCTCGCGGATGTTCTGGTCGCCGGTAAGCAGCATGATCATCCGGTCGATACCGGGGGCCATGCCGGCGTGCGGCGGCGCCCCGTACTGGAACGCGTTGTACAGCGAGGAAAACTTCTGTTTCAGGTCGTCCTCCGTGTAGCCGGCGATCTCAAAGGCTTTTTTCATGATCTCGACGTCGTGGTTGCGCACCGCGCCGCTCGACAGTTCCACCCCGTTGCACACGATATCGTACTGATAAGCGAGAATATCCAGCGGATCCTTGTGCAGCAGCGCGTCCAGGCCGCCCTGCGGCATCGAGAACGGGTTGTGGGTAAAGATGATCTTGCCGGTCTCCTCATCCTGCTCGTACATCGGGAAGTCGGTCACGAAGCAGAAGCGGTAGGCGTTTTTCTCCAACAGGTCGAGGCGGCGGCCCAGCTCATTGCGGATCTGCCCGGCCAGCAGCGGGGCGTTGGCGGCCGTGTCGCCGATGAAATACAGCACGCAGCCCGGTTTCAGGCCCGCCCGCTCGATCAGTACCGGGCGCTGGTCGTCCGGAATGAACTTGTCGATCGGCCCGAGGAAGGTCATCTCGTCGGTGACCTTGATATAGCCCAGGCCCTTCATGCCGATGCCGGTGGCAAACGCCAGCATCCCCTCAAAGAAGCTGCGGGGCTGCGAGGCGGCGCCCGGCACGCAGATGCCGCGCACCGTCTTGTTGCGGAACGGGGCGAAGGAGGAGGTGGCAAAGATGTCGCTCAGATCGACGATGCGCAGCGGGTTGCGCAGGTCGGGCTTGTCCGAACCGAACTCCAGCATGCACTGTTTATACGGAATGCGCACGAAGGGCGCGTCGGACACGGCCGCGCCCGGCGCGAATTTACGGAACACGGCCGGGATGACCTGCTCGGCCACCGCGAACACATCCTCCTGCGTGGCGAACGCCATCTCGAAATCCAGCTGATAAAACTCACCGGGGGAACGGTCCGCCCGGGCATCCTCATCCCGGAAGCACGGGGCCACCTGAAAATACTTGTCGAACCCGGAGACCATCAGCAGTTGCTTGAAGATCTGCGGGGCCTGCGGCAGCGCGTAAAACTTGCCCTGATGGCGGCGCGAGGGGATCAGGTAATCCCGCGCGCCCTCGGGGGAGGAAACGGACAGGATCGGCGTCTGCATCTCCAAAAAGCCCAGCTCGGTCATCTTCTGGCGCAGATAGGCGATGACCTGCGAGCGCAGGATCATTTTATTGTGCACCTTCGGGTTGCGCAGGTCCAGATACCGGTAGGTCAGCCGGACCTCCTCGCGCGTTTCGGTAGAGGACAGCACGTCGAACGGCAGGTTATTGCGGCAGCGGCCCAGAACGGTCAGACTGTCGGCCCGCAGTTCCACCGTGCCGGAAGTGATCTTTTCGTTGACGGTGTCCGGATCGCGGCGGGTGATGACGCCGCTGACGGTCACGGCGCTTTCGCGGGTCACACCCTGCAGCATCGTTTCATCCTGCAGTACCACCTGCACCACGCCGTAATGGTCGCGCAGATCGAGGAACTGGATGCCGCCGTGGTCGCGCACCGACTCGACAAAGCCGGCCAGCCGTACGGTCAGGCCGATCGCGGCCTCATTGATCTCCCCGCAGGTGTGGGTGCGATAGATGTTTTGCTGTGTCATATCTGAAACAACCCCTTTATTTACGATCATACCAAATCAGTATAGCATATTTTATCTGCGTATGCAATCTTTATTTTTTGTTTTTAGGAGAAGTCGGCGGCGGCAAGCACAAAAAAACTCTTGCTTTTCACGAAAAGATGTGCTATAATATCTCCCGCAGTTCAAATCCGGGTGTAGCGCAGATTGGTAGCGCGCTTGAATGGGGTTCAAGAGGCCGCAGGTTCGACTCCTGTCACTCGGACCAGAAAAAGTCCGACGCACAAGCGCCGGACTTTTTCAACTAAATCCGTCCTTGCGGACGGGTGAAATCCACCTTCGGTGGATGAAATCGCTTCGCGATGAAATCCGACTTCGCCGGGTTAAGAGGACGGATTTGATTTCATCGAGCGCGAAGTGCTCGATTTCATCTGAGGGCTTCGCCCGAAGATTTCACCGAGGCAAAGCCTCGATTTCACTTATCATACGATTTTCCGTTTGAATATGGGCTGTTCGGCTGCGGTAAAAACGTGTTCTAATCAAGTCCGTTATCGATATTCGCACCAAAAATCCGCTTTTTAAGGCGGATTTTTCTTTGCTCAAAATGCTCGAAATCCCTGCTGTTATGCGGGCTTTCGAGCATTTTCTGTTTCACGCATCACGATTTTACAATCGTTGAAAGTCGTTTCCGTTGCACGCCGGTTGCACACATTTTTCGTACCAAGAGGATCCCTTGCGGCAGGAAGGCCCGGCCTCTTGAAAAACCGCGCTTTTTGTGATATGATCTATATGTTATGTAAAAGAAGGAGATTGACACATGAAAAGAAGAGTTTCGCTGCTCATCGCTGTGATGCTGGTTTTGTCCCTGCTGTTCACCATGGTTTCCTGCGGCGGGAACAGCGGTGCACCCGTCTCCGCACCGGACACGGCCTCTGTCAACGACCCCGCCTCTGTTAACAATCCCGCCTCTGTTAACGACCCTGCTTCTGTCGACGATCCCGCCTCTGTCGACGATCCCGCCTCTGTTAATGACCCGGCCTCCGGCAAGGAGGATCCGCCGGAGGCGGCCGCCGTATCGCCGCTTTTGTGGCGCGTGACGGACGGAGAAGGTCACGTTCTTTACCTTTTCGGTACGATCCATCTCGGCGACGAACGCAACGACGCTGTGCTGGCACGCATAACCCCGGTGCTGCAAAACTGCGACGCGCTGGCCGTGGAGTTTGACATAGTCGCCTACGAGGCGGACACGCAGCGGGCCTTGCAGGATCTGGAGCAGTACGTGCTGACGGACGGCAGCGTCATTACCAATTATTTGCCGAACAAGCTGTATCGGCAAGCTTACGCACTGCTGGAGCAGGCGGGTATGTACCCCGCGCTGTTCAGCCAGTACAACCTTGCCTGGTGGTCGCAGATGATTGAGTCGGCCGTGGCGGAGCTTTACACCGATCTGGATACCGGGAAGGCTATGGACAGCCTGCTGATCCACTATGCCGGGCGCGAAGGGATGCCCGTGCTGGAGGTGGAATCCTCCTCGTTCCAGATGACGCTGCTTAACAGTTTCAGCCGCAAACTCTACCTGATGATGATCGAGAGCACGTTGGAGAATATCGAGACTTTCAACAGCAGCATCAACGAGTTGTACACGCTTTGGCTCTCCGGAGACAGGGACGCCTTCTGGGCATATCTGGCGCAGGAAGACGAGGGCGACGAGGACTATACGCCGGAGCAGCTGGCGCTGCTTGAGGAGTACAACCGCCGGCTGCTGGATGACCGCAACGTCGGCATGCGGGACCGGGCCGTCGAATATCTCGCCGGCGGGCAGACGGTGTTTTTTGCCGTCGGCGCCGCCCACATGGCGCATGAAACGGGCCTTGTGCAGCTGCTGACCGACGCGGGTTATACCGTCGAGCAGATGGCGTACTGAGCCGGCGCCTTTCGCCCGGCCTGGTTGAGCATAAAAAAGCCCCCGCAAAAAGGGAAATGAAAAAGATGATGCGAAAACAAGTCGATACAAACTGCATAATAAAACCGATTTCGATCTTTTCGCCTACTCTGCTTACCGGCTTTTCTCACGATCAAAAATGGAGCGAGCAATGGGTGAAGCAAGAAGGCGCGTGGGTGTTGGAACAAACGACGCAATGCCGCAAATGGTCAAATGACAAGAAAGTCTGGATTTCGTCGTATTTAGAGGAACAAACTAAGCATGGCGGTCAGGCTTATGGTGCTTACATATATGATCGGTTGGTCGGATTTGCCGCCTACGGCGCGCCTAAAATGATCGACGAAATCAAATGGATCAATCTCACGATGCTGTTTGTCGATGAGGACTATAAACGGCGCGGAATCGGCACATTGTTGTTTGATAAAATCATAACGAGCGCAAAAGAAAAGGGCGTGGAAAAAATATTTGTTTCCGCGATTCCGTCTAAGGAAACGATTGCCTTTTACTTTTCGCAAGGCTGTGTTGATGCTAAGACAGCGATTGAGGAGTTCGTCGACACGCAACAGGATCGGTACATTGAATATACTGTTTAATCGTTTGCGGGCAGGCAGTTAAAAAATAATAAAATATTATTGGAAGCATTGTAATACCGAAAAAACATTCTTGATTCAAGAATTGGCTTGACAAGTACGCCGTCAGGATGATCGGCAATCAGTATGTCACTTTGGCGGGCACGGCGGCTGCGTCCCGCCCGGCGGCTCGGGCCGCCCACCTTTTCGGGCTGAAAAACGGACCTCGGAACAGCGTTTGTGCTGCTCCGGGGCCCGTTTTTGGTGTGTTCCGTTCAGCGGCTCTTGCGCCGCTTTTTGTATAGGACGATCAAGACGGCCGCCCCTGCAAGGAGCGCCGCGACAAGCGCCGCGATCAGTATGTACAGCCACTTCGGCGGCGCGGAGGTCTCGTCCTGGTCTGCCGGCTCGGTGCCGTGCGGCGCGGACGGTTCCGTCCCGCCGTTCGAGGGCGTCGTCCCGGTGGGCTCCGTCTTTGCGGGCTCGGTCGGTGCGGGGTCAGTGGCGGCCGGCTCGGAGGCGGTCGTCCCGGTCCCCATGGAGTAACCGCAGATGTCGCAGGCACCGTCCCGGTCCTGATCGGCGTGAGCACCCTGACTGCCCGCTATCGTTTCGCCGCAGCGCGAGCAGAGGTGCCGGTGGCCGTCCTTGTCGGTGGTCCATTCGTCCGCGGGGACGTGTCCGAGCGCCGGCGTCACAACGCTGCTGTGGTCGGCAATGAGGGACCGGCCCGCCGCGTCGGAGAACCATTCCTCGCATCCGTCGCAGACGTAGTAGGCGGTATAGCCCGGCCTGGTGCACGTGGCAGTTATCGCCTTCACCTGCGTGAGGGTATGCTGATGGCTGCCTGCCGGCGCGAGGATATACCCGCAGTCCAGACACACCTGCGGCTCCGTCGCGGTTGCAACGGGACCGGGGCGGTGCGGCCGGATCTCATCGTGCGCGGTGCAGAGCGGCTCGGCGCAGCCGTGGGCGTGCCCCTCCTGCGTCCGGTAGGTCCAGCCGCTCGCATAGGTGTGCGGCAGGGTGTCGCCGTACGGAAGCCCGCAGACGTCGCAGACTGCCCTGCTGTAACAAGCGGCCTTGCCGCCCACATGCGTGCCCGGCGTCCCCGGGATCGTCTCTAAGCAATTCCGGCGCTGGCAGACCTTATAATGCTGGGTCCCGTTGCTCTTCCACTCGGATTCCCAATGCCCCCGCGCGGGGAGGATGCCCCAGTCCTCGTCGGTGATGCGCACCTGCGCCGCGGCATCCTCAAAGCTCCAGCCGCAGCTCTGGCAGTAATAGTGATATTCTTTTCCGTCCGTCGTACAGGTCGGGTAGACCCGGTTGATCTTTTTCAGATCATGGACGTGCTCGAAGGTATAGGAAATCTCGATGATCTCCTCGGGGTCCTGCTCGTAGGCGGTAATGACGTTCGCCGGCGTGCCGTTGACCCAGCCCGCCACGTCGGGTTTGCCGCCGGACAGGGGGAAGCGCTTCCCCTCCTGTGCGGAAAGCCAGAGCACGACCCGGTAGGCATGCCCGGGCAAAAAGACGTCGTTTGGTTGCAGAAACTTGCCGGCCGTCTGATCGTACCACATCTCCTCATTCCATTGCGGGTCCAGCTCATAGAGATCCGGGTCGGCGAGGACGACGGCCGCGGCGGGCTTCTGATAAGCCGTCGGCTCCGCGATCGTCACGGCAACAGAGGTGATCGCGTCGGAAACGTTCAGCGCCGTCTTCGGAATATAGCCGAAATACCCGCCCGCAGCGACGCGCCAGTAACCGCCGGCTTCGGCCAGCAGCGTCACGCGCGTTTTCGGGCCGAGGTTTGTCAGGACCCTCGCCTGGCTGTACTGTTCCGCCAGCACGGAACAGCTCGTCTTCGTCAGCGCCGTGCCGACGCCGGACGGCGCCTTCACGTTCACGACCGAGGTGACGGAATCGAGCGTTTCCATGCGTTTGTCGTTGACGTAGAGGACGAGATCGGTACGGAAAATGACGGCCGTCCCGTATTGCTCCGGGCGGAAGCCCTGCTCGAAATCGGTAAAGGGAACGGTCTTGCCGCCGCAGGTAACGAATTTTTCGATCCGGACGTCGCCCTTGGCGTGCAGGCGCAGCTCCGGATCCATCGGATGAAAGGTCACCGAAGGGACGATCGCTTTGTCGAGGCAGGATTCGTAATACGTCACGCCGTTCTCCTCGCGCAAAAACGTGAGCGAGGCCGCATCCCGGTACCGGACGCTGCCGGCCGTGATCTCCACGCCGTCCTTGCGCAGACGTTCGAGCAGCGCGGCGTGGGTATGGATGACCATGTTCATATCCGGACCCCAGAACACGCGGCCGTTTTTATCGGTCACGCGGCAGCAGAAATACAGCCCGTCCCAGCCGTTGCCGTCGCCGGAGTACGCCATCCCGTCGTGGGTGATCGACGTCAGGCGCGCGGTCTGCGTGCCGCTCCATCCCTCGTCGTCTTCCAGCAGGATCAGCTCATCCAGCGGAACGTTCCGGCCGACGCCGACGAACCACTGGTAGGTGGGCTCCTCCACGTTGGTCGTCACGACGAGACTGTAATCGGCCGGCGCGTAGACGAAGTTGTCCGTGCCGTAGCCCTTCTCCACGTAAAGGCCTTCCGCCGTCGAGGAAAACGGCAGGCAGAGGAGCGGCGTGAAGGCCAGCGCAAAGGCGAGGAGCCGGGACAGGATTTTCAGTTTTTTGTTCATATCAACGACCTCCGGGAGCGGGAGAGATTTTCCATCAGATCATTCATGCTACCATTATAGAATGTCGGCGCCGGAAAGTCAACGTACCCGCGGCAAAAGAAAACGACCCGCCGGGCGGGTC
>JAFWVC010000077.1 GCA_017518415.1 Clostridia bacterium | reverse complement strand
TTAAACCGCCTCCGTTTCTTTTGTGCTGTCAGTATTATATCATATACGGTTTCAAAACACAACCGAAGCAAAAAATACGAGTGGTCATAACTCGAATCCGTTATGACCACTCGAAATGGCTCGTAGCACCAAAAAAGATATCATTCATTAGAAATGTATTTTGTGGTAAATCCAAGTCCGGCAAAATGGGTATCAATCAAGTTCTTTATTTCTTTTATGGTAGCTTTTGCAATTTTATGGGGTTTTGGATAATCCCAAGAATCAATGGCATCAATTTCGGCAGTTCTCCGTTCTTCATTTAATTCAACCGAAACCCAAATACCGCGCTCTTTCCATTTGAGATAAATATAATTGTCTTCAAGAATAATCTCTCTATGTTGCATTTTTTCAAAGCGTCTTTTATGTTCTTTGTCATCCAGAATCAATTCTTTTTTCATTGTTCCCCAAAAATCCCATAAGCTTTGTTCGGAATCCATATCTTTGATAGGATCTAGCATATCTAGTGAATCGGCAAAAGGAAACTTGTTATTAAACAAGTTTTGTCGAATGATTTTAATGCCCCGATTCTTTACCGGATATTGAAATCCCGTATACGGCATTCGCATACTGTCGAATGTACAGATTTGTTTTTCTAAATCCACTACACACGGAAGTACCGCCGTATCGAATCCGTCTCCACCGTTTTTGCAAACCACATCGAATAAACTATTTCTCAATTTCTCATCTACTTGCCTTGCATATATCACGATTACAGTAACACGGTTTAACGGAGAACTCTTTTGTGATTTATCAAGAAAATGATGCTTCTTTTTTCCTTTTAGCGCCTTTGAGTTTGCTGTGGCAGAGTTGACGATCAATTGGTATTGGTTTTTATCTAAAAAATCAATATGATATGTCGCAATAATCTTCTCGATACCGCTTGCATAAATCGTTATGGGAGCATTGCTCTTATACCGAAGAGTTTCGGGGCGAGGGGAAACGGCAGAAGGCTCGTATTTCTTGCCAAAGCGGGTGATTCTCCTCTCAACTTTTTGTTCTGAAAAAGATTTAGGCAAAACAAAATGCTTTCTTGCAGTATTGTGACAATGCAACATTGCTAACCCAACATCCATTGCCATCAACAAGACAAAGTTTTTAAGGAGATATATCAAAAGTCCCACTGCCAAACCTATACCTACAATAACCTTTGCCGCTTCGGGAACAAATTTCAAATTCGCCACGATAATCATGGGAGCAATAAATCCACCAAGAATAACTACATAAACAAGAATTCTGCATAGCAAGGCATGTTTTAATTTAGGAAATTTCAAAAAATCACCTCAGAACGACAAAAAACTTACAATTTAAGTATATCATAAAAACGTCATAATTTCAATTGCCATAGTTCAAGTCCTCCCCGAAAGCCGTTTTCGGTGTAGGATATCTATAAATTTCAACCGCAAATCAACCGCAAAAATTTGTATAGAAAAAGTCCGAAACCGTTGTGGTTTCGGACTTTTCTGCGCCGATATCTAAATCGGTTCGCATTGTTGGTCCGAGTGGAGATAACGGATTTGACCAAGCCCCAACAAAATCAAGTATTTACGGCACCCTGCGCGCATTTTTCCTCCATGGACCATAAGAAATAACAGGAGGAAACTTTATGCCGAACATATTGGAAGACCTATACTACGGAAAGTCGGTAATAGTTCTCTGTATCATTTGGTGCGGAATCGAAAAATGCATACGGCAACACCTCAAAAGTTGGTGATTTGAGTTCATACTCTTCACCATGCCCCAAAGCAGTAACATTAGGATGATCGCGCCGGATGGCATCAAATCTTTTTATAGACCGGTTCCACGATAATATTACCCTCGAAGTCGGCGACGCCCTGCTTTCCGTCCTTTTCAAAGATTATCCTCCGCTTTTCACAGGATATCCCGTTCCATGTCGAGTTCCAAATGCACGGAAGGATAACCTTTCCGTCCCGATCGATGATGCCGCGGCGATCACCGTCGTTGTCGCGGATCACTGCTTCTATTCGATCTTTATAGAAATAGATCGAAGAATACTCTGACCGGAATTTCTCGCTATCAAAGCGCGTTTCGGGGATACGAAAAGAAAACGCGGACGGTGCTCGCCGGTCCGCGCTTATTCTGTTTTCGCCGTCTTTCGCGCCGTTTTTGAGCCTCCGTGCTCAAACGCCGCGAAAGCCGCGGCCTATTATCTGACTGGAGGTGGTGATGGTTGTGAACGCTCCGCCGTCGACCTGCTTTATCTGCCGCTGGAGCCTGATGGCTTCGATCCTTCGGCAGACGGTGTAGACCATATATTTATTATCGTGGCTGTACGCGCCCTTCGCCTCGACGAGGGTCGCGGAGTGACCGAGCGTGTGGATAATGAAGTCGATGATCTCGTCGGGCTTCGACGTGACGATCATAAAGCACTTGCAGGAGTCGAGGCTTTCGATGATGCCGTCGACCAGAAACGCCTTCGCAAACAGACCGAGCAGTGAGAAGAGACCGGTCTTCACGCCGAATACGAAGAACGAGCTGACTGCGATCAGGGTGTCGGTGAGGAGAAGGGCTTTCCCGACGTTGATCCTTGCGTATTTTTTGATGATGAGCGCGACGATGTCCGTCCCGCCCGACGAGCCCCGGCGGAAAAAGATCATAGCGGAGCCTATGGACGTGAGGAGCATCGCGTACACGAGCTCGAGAAGCGGCTCGTCGGTCAGCGGCGCCTTCATCGGCACAAGAAATTCAAGAAGCTGTGTCAGACCCGAGAATAAAAGCGAGCAGAACACAGTCCTTACGCCGGTGCTTTTGCCGAGGAACACGAAGCCGACGACAAGCAGACCCACGTTGAAAATGCTGATCCACGAAGCGGCGGAGAGCGGCGTAAGATCGCCGAGCAGCGTCGCCATACCGCTGACTCCGCCCGTTGAAAAGCCGTTTGGGATCTTGAAAAAATACACTCCCGCGCTCATCAGCACCGTCCCGAGGATCATCACCGCGTAGTCCTCGAAGATCTTCAGCTTCCCGTTCGTACTTGCCATACAGTCGACTCCTCTCAAGAGTATCATCCGTTTTGAATTTTAACACAAGAAGCCGCTCTTTTCAACCCTTTTGTACTATTTTTGACAGGAAACGGCTGAACGGGAAGGCGAGATAGGCGCGGGGCGGGGGTCATCGGAGGACACGGACGCAAAAGGACGGCGCGTGACGGGCAGCCTCCGGGAGGGGGGAGCCGGGAGAGCCCGAATGCACAATTCATCATCAAATCAAACAGAGCCCCCGTTGGGTGCCCTGTTTGATTTGTCAATGGGGTACGAAAAAGACGGATCTCCTTTATTGTTTTTTAGTTTTGAAACTGTCCGCAAACTCTCATGGGGCATCACCTCCTTTAATATGGCAACAGCCACGGAAAAGCCCGTGGCTGTGTTATCTTTAGTTTCCTTTTTAGTTCAATTCCCGCCCCATCAATACTCAAAGAGCGAAAAATCGCCGTCAAAACCGCATTTCCCGAAATCCCCCGGCCTGCGGGCGTTTTCGGGGTTCAAATCCCCCCTTTTTTACACTTTTGTTCTTTTCTTGCGGAGCAAGAAAATACAAAAAGTACACCACGAATTTTGCCTCAAAAACGCAAAAATCGGGCTCCGAAACGACCGATCAGTCGCTCCGGAGCCCGTAAAAGTCTGATTTTGCCTCAAAACTGCCCTAAAAACGCGAAAAAACCTCTCTTGTCTTGGTAGACAAAAGAGGTTTTCTCAATGGTTGCGGGGATGGGATTTGAACCACATGACCTCCGGGTTATGAGCCCGACGAGCTACCAGACTGCTCTACCCCGCGATATAAGGCACTTTTTTGAGGTGCGAAAGTAACTATAACATAAAGTGCGGCGCTTGTCAAGGCCTGTTTGAAAAAAATCTGCGGCCGGCCCGTTTTATACGCGTGCGGAGCGTCGAGAGGGGAGGGCGGCGTACATACCGCAAAAGGGACGCTGCACAGCGCGCAGCGTCCCTTTATATACTTTATATCCGCATCAGTTGAGTTGGAATTGCAAGGTGACGGGGTTATGGTCGGAGTAAGCGAAGCCGGTATCCACCACCGTGCAGGCGAGCACCTGCACGGTGTCGCTGACCAGAAAGCCGTCGGGCGTGACGACGAACTGCCCAGGATGGTACGGCCCGTCCGCATTGCGGCAGCTGGGCACCGGATGCTCTGTGTCCAGCGGGGCGATCAAGCGCACGCGGCGCCCGTCGAAGGTCCCCGGCGGGATGGGCTGCGCCCAGGTATAGGTCTGATCCGACCGGCCGAAATATTCCGAGCTGTCGCCCAACAGGTCCTTATTGAAGTCGCCGCCGGCGATGCAGTAGCGGCCTGCGGCGCATTCCCGCTCCATGTCGTCCAGCAGCAGGATCAGCTGCTCGGTCGCGATGGTGCCGTCCGACGTATAGGCGGACAGGTGGAAGTTGTACAATACCAGCTCGCCGCCCGCCTCGACGGGGAGGCGGCATTTGGAATAGCAGCGGTCCAGGTCGAGCAGCTTGGTCAGCCCGGATTCGATCGGCAGTTCGATGCGCTGCGCCGCCGTGATCGGAAAATCGGCCAGCGTCATGATGCCGGAGCGCGAGCGGCCGTGCGGCTGCAGCAGCGGATAAAACAGGAAGGGCGAATCGTAATTCTGCGCAAAGACACAGGCTTTGCCGGCCGGCTGCAGGTAGGCGCGTTCGTCGACGTGATAGGTGCGGGTCGAGCCGATGTCGACCTCTTGCAGCAGCCAGATTTCGGCTTGCTGCTGCGCAAGTACGGCGGCGATGTTTTTCAGGTTGGCGTCGAGCCGCTCCCGGGACCACGCCCAGGATTGGGTGCCGCCGTCCATAAAGAAGCCGTAATCCGCCTCGTAGGCGCCGAAGCCGACGTTATACGACACGGCGGTGTACGGCTGATGCATCTGCACGGCGGCCGCGCCGGGCAGCGTGCCGGGCCTGTCGGGCGTGAGGGTTTGGTCGCCGATGCGGTGGTAGGCGATAAAGACGTACGCCACATAGGCGCCGACCACCACGACAAGGGCGGCTAAAACGATCAGACAGACGCGCAGTGCCAGGCGGGCTTTACTTTTTTCAGCCGTCTTTTTCATGCGGATCTTCCTTTCTGCACGGCGGATGCCGGGGCGGCGGCGCGCCGGATTTCAGCCTCCGTAAAAGAGACGAGTTCTGCCGTCCCCTGCCGTGCGCGCCGAAGCACGCGGTTGCGCCGGGGATACCCCCAGCCGCCGAACAGCTTGTTCGGCCCGACAATGCTGCCCTCCGGCAGCGGGTGGGCCAGCAGCCAGGCCGCCGACAGAGAGGATTTTTCCGTCGAATTGAAGGGCATCCAGCAAGCAATTTTATATATCCGGCCGAACAGGTGGGAGGCGATGCCCGTGATGGTGATGCCGGGGTGCGTCATATAAACGTGAACGTTGGTGCCGGCACAGCGTTGTACCAGTGCGGCGGTGTACCGGGCCAAACACAGCTTGGAGCGGGCGTAGGAGCCGTCATCCCGGTAAAACCGGGCGTAATCGACGCGGGCGACCTTGTAGACCAGCGAGACGGTGTTGATCAGCGTCACGTCATGCCCGCAGGCGAGCAGGCGGGGCAGCACCGCCTCACACAGGCGGTATACGCCGAGATAGTTGGTGCCCATGACCAGCGGAAAGCCGTCCCTGGTCTTTTGGCCGGGACGGTGGAACACGCCGGCGTTGTTGATCAGCACGTCCACGTCCGGCAGGTTGGCCGCAAAGGCGTCGATCGAGGCGAAATCCGCCAGATCGAGCGGGACCGTGCGCACGCTGCCGCCGGGAAAATCCTGCGTCAGGCGGGCGGCGGCCTGTGCGGCGCGCGCCGGATCGCGGCAGGCAAGAATGACCGCCGCGCCGAGGTGCAGCATCGTTTCCGCCGTTTTGAAGCCGACGCCGCTGTTGCCGCCGGTGATCAGTACCGTTTTGCCGGCCAGAGAAACGTCACAATGCTTTTGCATCCAACGGATGGTTCTGTTTGACAGACTCATGAAAGGTTCCTACAAGCGCCGCGGCCGGAGACCGGACGGGCGCGGGCAGCGGCCTTTTTTGCAAAAGGCCTTGTGGATCAGCAACCGAAAAAAGGACGGCGCCGGTATGCGGAAAAAAGAGGGGGGAAGACGCGACGCAAGCGCCCCCGAAGGGACGCTTGCCGGACAGAAAACGCTATGCCAGTTCCCGCTGCAGGGCGACGACGCGCCCGAGCACGGAAACCTCTTTGACGTAGATGGGGGAGAAGGCGTCGTTTTCCGGCTGCAGGCGGAAGCCGTCCGCCTCCCGGAAAAAGCGCTTGACGGTGGCTTCGTCCCCGATCAGGGCGACGATAATGTCCCCGTCGCGGGCGGCGGCGGTGCGCCGCACGATGACGATGTCGCCGTTGAGGATGCCGGCGCCTACCATACTGTCCCCCCGCACGCGCAGGGCAAACAGTTCGCCGGGGTCGGCCCCCGGGGCGCTGTACCCGACGTACCCTTCCACCTCCTGCACGGCGAGGATGGGCGCGCCGGCCGTGACCCGGCCGAGCAGAGGCACCTTGGCCAGCGGCTGATCCTCCGCCAGGCGGATGGAACGGTTCAGGCCGCTGGTGCGGCGGATGACGCCCTCCTGCTCCAGCTGGTCGAGGCAGGTTTGCACGGTGGAGGTGGAGCGGATGCCGCAGCGGGCCCCGATCTCCCGCACGGAAGGAACCGTCCCCCGGGCGAGCTGCTCGCGCAGAAAGGCCAGCACTTTTTGCTTATTCTCCGGTTGTGCGCGCATAAAAAACATCCTTCCGACTCATACATTACCGACAGTATAACACATCCCGGCCCGAAATGCAAACATTTGTTTGCGTAAAAAGCGAGAAATTGATATTTTTCTTACATTCTGTTCACGGTGCGTTCACATCCGACGGGTATGATAAAACTGTGCCGGGGAAGCAGGTCCGCTTGCCGCAGCGGCCTGCGGAACCGGAACAGATCCTCCTCGTTTCCTTTTATAAAGGGCAAAACCGCCGACATCGTCGGCGGTTTTGTTTTACGGCAACAAAGGCGATCAGGCCTTTTTGCCATATTGGACCAGATGTGCCTGCCGCCCGCCGG
This sequence comes from Clostridia bacterium, assembly GCA_017518415.1. Taxonomy (GTDB): domain Bacteria; phylum Bacillota; class Clostridia; order Oscillospirales; family Acutalibacteraceae; genus RGIG6098. Next base: position 20,627 of record JAFWVC010000077.1, on the reverse strand, counting down.
CAAAAGCGACGGGGTACCCGGCGGCCAGCTGTGCGCCGGACATTTCGGCATACGGGCCCCAGGAGAAATCCTCCTGCAGTTCCCGCACCCGATAGACGGCGGCCGGGTCGACGCCTTGCAGCGGCAGAGCGGCGGCGCGCATGCGGCAGCCATCGTGCGCGATGACGCCCAGCAGGCCGTCCGCCTGTTCGGGCCGGTCAAACTGATAGGCGGTCAGCAGCCGCGGATCCCGCGTATAACCGAGCGGCTCGTAATAATCGCCCCACACGTAGGGGGCCAACTGCTTATACGCCAGCAGAAAGCGGTTCAGCCGGTCGTAGTCCTGCGGCTGGCGCACGTCTACCGAAACGCCGATGAACAGCGCCATGTGGACGGCCAGCTCGTACAGCGTGCCCGTCTGCCGCATGCCCAAGGAGGCAAAATACGGTACCCACTGGTACAGCGAGTGGTGGAAGGCGGCGGTCACGCACGGGTCGACGGCGTTGTAATCCGACTTGCACAGCGGCACCGCCCGGCGCAGCGTTTCCAGCTCGATGCGGCGGCCGCCGGAGGCGCAGGTGTCCTGCCACACGTCGGGAAAGCGCTCGCGCAGCGTGTCCCAGTACCTCAGCAGGTTCTGGCAGTACAGGTTTTCCAGCACGCCGACACGCTCGGGCGTTTCGTTGTGGATCCAGACGCGCAGGGGGTTGGTGTTCATGTCCTGCCGGTACCAGTCGATGCCGTTGTCGCGGATCGCGTCCGACACGGTGTCGGTGATATACCGCAGCACCTGCGGGTCGGCCAGGTTGAGCAGGCGCGAGTTGTCGATGGAGGCGTTGGTATCGGTGCCCATGGCACCCTGCTGGATGGCGGGGCTTTCGGCCTGCGGCGTGGTGAGGGTGAACTGCGGGTATTTTTCATAGATCTCGGTGCCGGGCGACACGCGCTCCGGCTCGAACCAGGCCAGCAGCCGCTTGCCGTTGGCGTGCAGCAGCGAGGAGATCGGCGTCAACCCGTGCGGGAAGCGCTCCGGGTCGGCCCGCCAGGTGCCGACCGGGCACCAGTTGGGCAGCCGGCGGCTGCCGCAATCGTACCACATGGCGTCCATCCACCAGATGTCGAAGGGTACTTGATTTTCCAGCAGTTTACCCACAAAGAACAGCTGGTTTTCCTCGGTGGCATCCCGGCACTCGTAAAAATAGGCGTTGCTGCCGAACGACGCGCACACCGGCAGCGGCTGCCCGCCGGCCTGCCGTGGGATGTTGCAGTCGATCATCCAATGGCGCCACAGGTTGACGCAGCGCGCGTCGTCCGGCGACTCGGAGAACAGCAGCGCGATCAGCGGCGAACGCACCGCTTCGCCGGGGTGCAGGCGGCCGTGAAATCGGGCCTGCGCCGCGGAAAAATACACGCCCTGCTGCCAGTTAAAGCGGAAGCTGGTCTGCCACTGGCCCTGCCAGCTGACCGCGATCGCGATCGCCCGCTTGTCGGAGCGCAGGCGGTAATACGGCAGTTCGGTGCTGCACGAGCGGCCGCCCTCGTTGTGGAAGGTCAGCGGAATATCGTTGGAAAGCAGCCGGTCGAACTGCTCGAACCCGTCGGGCGAATAATAATCGCCGCGGAAGTATTGCAGCACGTAAGTATGGTTGATGCCCGGATGGTTGGACGTCATCTCCGGCGCCAGCACGCCGTCAAAGGCGCGCCAGTCGCTGATCAGGGGAGAGTCGGCCTCGCCGATGTTGCGCAGCCAGACGGTCCATTCCACCGCGGGGTGGCGCGCCCACAAAACGGCGCGCACCTCGGCCACCAGGTCGCCGAACCGGCGGGATACGACCGCCTCGGTGCGGTCCGCCGCTTCGTGCCGGCTGACCTGTACAGGGCCGGCGGAGACGGGCTCGCCGTCGAGCGAAAATAAAAAGGGCGGCGCTTCGCACAGGGCTTGCAGGAAAGCCTGCGCCCGCTGCTGTTCCGCCGCATTTTGCCGGATCATGGAAAAACCTCCTTTGAAAAACGTTTTCCTTGCTTTGATTGTAGCAAGTTCATACGCCGCCGTCAAGGGGATTTACAAAAATGAAAATATATGATATAGTAAGGTATGGAATATTATTCCGCCGTAAAAAAGGAGGATCCGCCATGCGGGTAACGATGAAGGAGTTGGCCGCCGCCCTCGGCGTGACGCAGGGTACCGTCAGCAAGGCGCTGCACGATCGTCCGGGCATCAGCGAAGAGCTGCGCTGCCGGATCAAGCGCAAGGCAGAGGAAATGGGGTACCGGGTCAATCGCGTGGCACAGACGCTGTCTCGGCACACGCTGCAAATCGGCGTGCTGCTGCCGGAGGAATGGCCGGACCTGTACGATGAAGTGGCCGACGGCATCCGGGACGAGGTGCAGAACCTGCAGGATTACAACGTGCAGATTCATATCCGCACGGTGCCGGAAGGCCGGTATGAACAGGTGCTGCGCACGCTGGCGGAGTATAAGCTGGACGGGCTGCTTTGCTCCTGGTTTATTGATGCGGAGCCGGACGGCAGGCAGACGGTCCGGCGAATATTGGAGGAGGACCGCGACATCCCCGTACTGCTGGTTGTCAGCGACGCTTCCAAACGGCAGGACGACGCGTTCGGCATCGTGGCGAGCGATTCGTACCTGCAAGGGCGGCTGGCGGCGGAGTATATGCGGCATCTGGTGCCGGCAAACGCCGCCGTGGCCGTGATGACCGGCCAGCTGGCCCATACGGATCACCGCAGGCGGGTCGACGGCTTCCGGGATACCTACTGCCGGGACGGGCGGACGGTTCTGCCGCTGATCGAGGCGCAGGACCAGCCGCAGGTAGCGGAACGGAAGGTGCGTGCGCTGCTGGCCGAACATCCGGAACTGCAGGGGCTGTATATATCCACCGGCAACTCGGAGGCGGTGTGCCGTACCGTGATGGAGATGGGCTTCGGCGACCGGGTGCATATCATCTGTACCGATCTGTTTGCCGGTATCCTGCCGTATATGGAGGAAGGCGGCCCGGTGGACGCGCTGGTGTATCAGGACCTGTACCGGCAGGGCCGCAAGGCCGTGCGGCTGCTGTACGACGCTTTGTCCGGCGGCGCGCCGTTGCCGGCGCATACGTCGATTGTCCCGCAGTTGCTGCTGCGCTGCAACGCCGCGGAGGTGTGGCGGCGCCGGCATACGTGAGGGCGCGGGCCGCGCGGCCCCCTGCCGACAGAAATAAAAGAAAAAGAGGCGCTGACAGATGAAAAAAAGGAAAATCATTCCGATCATAGCCTTGTTGGTCGTCTGTATCGGCGTGTGCGCCTATGCTGTGGCAAGTTATATCATGAAGACCAAGGCGGAGGCGGTTATTTCCGACGATTATGCCACGATTACTTACAAAGATAAAGTGTATAATAACTATCCGGTCGGCGACGGGGAAAATCTGCCGGCTTTTTCCAATGAAATCATCAACGCGACGGTGGACAAACGGCTGTTTTTGTGGGATGGATTTTTGACCGATTATATTTTTGTTTCTGAGGACGGCCAATTTCTTCATTTGATCACCGATGATGACGTACATATCAGCGATTACTATAAAGCGGAAACGTGAGATCGTACACGTAAACATGAATACAAAAAGAGCGCCGGGACGACAGTCCCGGCGCTTCGTTGTTTTATACGGGATCAGGGCTCTTCGGTGTACGGGATGCCTTTTTCGGCGGCGTAGGCGGCGGCCCAGCTGCCGGCCGGGGCGGTTACGTGCAGGTGGCGGCAGTCGACAAAGCTCTGCTCGCCGATGGCGGTCACGGTGTCGGGCAGCGTCAGCTGCGTCAGGGCAACGCAGCCGTAAAAGCAGTAGTCACCCAGCGCCGTCACGCCCTGCGGCACGGTCACGCGCTGCACGGAGGTGTTGTTCATAAAGGCCGCCCCGACAATGAAGGTAACGTCCGCCGGCACGGTCACCTCCGCCTGATCGCTCAGGCAGCGGACATACCACCGGCCGAGGACGGCGTGCTCACCGGTTTGCGCGGCCAGCCAACCGGAGCCGTCCAGCGGGCGGGCGCCCAGCGTTTCCAGCGCGGCGGGCAGCGTCAGCTCCGTCAGAGCGGCGCAGTTGAAGAACGCCAATTCGCCTATGTGCCGCAGGCTGTCCGGCAACGTCAGCTGCGAGAGTTCCTCGCACCGGTTGAAGGCGGAATCTCCCAGTGTGACGAGGGTATCGGGCAGGGTGACGCGCTGCAAATGGTGGCATTCGGAAAAACAGGCGTCCTCTATCGCGACGACGCCGCGCGGCACGGTGACCTCGACCAGGTTCTGGTCGCCCAAAAAGGCGGCGCGGCCGAGGACCGTCAGCGGGTGACCGTCCAACTCGGCAGGGACGGTCAGCACCGTTTCGGTGCCGCGGTAATTGCTCAGCAGCGCCTGCCCGTCTTCGGTCAGGCGGTAGACGTAGTCTCCGCAAATGCGGATCGGGTTCTCAAACGAGGAGTTCGACGCGGCCGGATAGTGTGTGATGGGGTGGCAGCCGCACAGCAGCGCGCACAGCAGCGCGACGACGCAAAAACGCTTCACGGGCGGTTCACTCCTTTCACAATAACGGAACAGCATCAGTATACGGCAAAAACAAAGGCCTGTCAAGCGACGGGGGACGGGGAAATCACGCGCCGGCGAGCGCGTTTTTTATTTTTTGCCCCTCGAAACCGGAAAAGGGATCCGTTCGGCACCCAAGCGGCACCCAGGCGGCACCCAGGCGGCCCGTAAACGTCATATAGCGTGCCGCGGCGGGGCAGTGATACAATAGGCCCGCAGCAGAGGAAAGGAGTGAGCAACATGATGGTTTTGGGATGTATCCTGTGCTTCCTGAGCGGGGCGGCGACGGTGCTGATTACGCTGCGATGTCAGCAGGAGCCGGGGCGCCGGAAGCCGCGGAGCCGGTCCGGGCCCGATGAGGAACAGCAGCGCGCCCTGCGGCAAAAGCGGCGCGAGGCGGAAAACTTTCTGCGGTATACCGGCAGCGAACAAAACGGCTGATGGGCGGCAGAAACAAAAAAACCGGTATGCCGGGCGAGGCGGCCGTGCGCCGGGCGCTGGCGGCGGCGCAGCTGTTGTGCGACGGCAAATGCGTCCCCCTCACGCGGGACCGGCTGGCGGCGCAGCTGGGTGTGACCGGCGCGCAGCTGGAAAAGTGGGCCGGGGCCGCATCTCCGGCTGCGGCGGCGCTGCGGCAGGCTTTGCAGGAGTGTCAGGCGCAGGTGCTGGAATACTGCCTGCGCACCGACGTGCGGCATGAACAACTGGGGATGCTGTACCTGCGCAGCGGCGGCTACGGCGACGACAAAAAGGCGGAAGCGGTGGAGTTCACCGGGGAGGACAGGCTGTGAATACGGTGGATCTGCCGACGATTGTCGGGGGCGGGTACGGCGCCTTCTGGCGCAGCCGCAAACGGTACCGGGTCGTCAAAGGCGGCAAGGCGAGCAAAAAATCCGCCACCGCCGCGCTCAACTTCATGGTGCGTCTGACGCAGTATCCGCAGGCCAACCTGCTGGTGGTCCGCCGGGTTATGGAGACCCACCGCACCTCCACCTTTGCGCAGCTGCGGTGGGCGGCGGCCCGGCTGGGCGTCGGGGAGCAGTGGCGCTTCACCCTTTCGCCTTTGGAAGCGACCCGCTGCGCCACCGGGCAGAAGATCCTGTTCCGCGGGATGGACGACGTGCAGAAGCTGGCGTCCGTCACCGTGGACAAGGGGGTCTTGTGTTGGGTATGGGTGGAGGAAGCCTTCGAGATCGCCCGGGAAGAGGACTTCGATCTGCTGGACCTGTCCTGCCCGCGCGGCGACGTGCCGGAGGGATACTTCAAGCAGACCACCCTCACGTTCAACCCGTGGCACGAGGGGCACTGGCTCAAACGCCGATTTTTCGACTATCCGGCTGACAATGTAGACGCCTTTACAACCAACTACCTGTGCAACGAGTTTCTCGACGATCACGATCGGGCCGGGTACGAGGAAATGAAGCGGCGCGCTCCGCGGCGGTACGCGGTGGCCGGGTTGGGAGAATGGGGCGTGCCGGAAGGGCTGATCTTTGAGAACTGGAGCGTGGAATCCTTTGTGCCGCAGGAGCTGACAGGTCCGGGCATCCGGCACGTGTTTGGACTGGATTACGGCTATGCCAACGACCCTACGGCCTTTATCGCGGCAGCTGTGGACACGGAGAGTAAAGTTATATATCTTTACGACGAAGGGTACGGGACGCATATGCTCAACAGCGACATTGCCCGGATGATCACGGAAAAAGGCTATGCAAAAGAACGGATCCGCGCCGATGCGGCCGAGCCGAAGAGCAACGAGGAGCTGCGCCGGCTGGGGCTGTCCCGGTTGACGGCGGCCCGTAAGGGGCCGGACAGCGTGCGCGCCGGCATTGCCCACCTGCAGGAGTATCGGATGGTGGTACACCCTTCCTGCATACACCTGGTGCAGGAACTGCGCGCCTACCGGTGGGAGACCGCGCCGGACGGCAGCGTGCTGCCCCGGCCGGCAGACCGCGACAACCACCTGATGGACGCGCTGCGCTACGCTATGGAGGACGTTTCCGTGCATCCGGCGGGAAAAACATCGGTACGCCGCGGATACGGCGGCATCCGTGCGGAGGATTTTCGCGGCGCCTGGGGCGGATAACGCCGGCGCCGGACACAAAAAAGAACAGCGGCGCGGCCCGGCCGCCGCCGCGGGAAAGGAAGAAAAAGATGCTTGATTGGAACGATATGGAGGAGCGGCCCGCACAGGACTCTTTCTCCGACACACAGCAGCCGGAGCCGGCAACGGGCGCACCACAGCCCGCTGCGGGAACCGACAGGCCGGCCGATCCGGAGGGGGAAACCGTCTCCCGCACGGAGCAGGCCGGCGCGGATGGTGAAACGGGCGCCCTGACGGTGCGCTACAATCACCAGACGCGGCAGCTGACCAGGGAGCAGGCGGTGGAGCTGGCTCAAAAGGGCCTGAAATACCAAAGCCTTGCTCCCGCCTTCGAGCGCATCGGCGCCGCCGCCCGCGCGGCCGGGATGTCGCCGGCCCGATGGCTCGAAGAAACCGCCGCCCGCGCCGACGCCGTCCGGTACGCCGAGACGGTGCGGCAATGCGGCGGCAACACCGCGACGGCCGACCGTTTACTGACGGCCGAAAGGCAGGCCGACGAGGCGCAGAGGCAGGAGCAGTTGACAAACCGTCTGGCGACAGGATTTCTGGAACTGAGCCGCCTTTGCCCCGACGTCAGGGACCTGTCCGACGTACCGGAAACGGTGCTGGCCGACGCGGTCTGCAGCGGCCGGGAACTGACCGACGCGTACCTGCGCTACCGGTGGCGGGAAAACCGCCGCATTGAGCAGGCGGACCTGGCCCGGCGCACCGCCGCGGCCAGCTCTGCCGGCGCTATGCGGGCCGGAACGGGGGACATCGTGACCTCCGAGATCGCCGCCATGATGGAGGGGGTGCGGCGCAGAAGCTGAACCCGCGCCGTTCATTCGATTTTTTATCACTTATCACACAGAAAGGAAATGAAAAATGCCTATCAACACCATTTCATTCGCCACCGCCCTGACGGCCGAGCTGGATAAAGCGACCGAACAGGGCGCCGTGACCGGCTTTATGGCCGACAACGTGCTGCGCACCAAATTCGTCGGCGCGCATACGGTTTTGATCCCCAGCGTGGAACTTGACGGGCTGGGCGATTATGATCACGACACCGGTTTTACCCGCGGCGCCGTGACGCTGACCAACCAGAGCTGCGTGCTCTCGCAGGACCGTGCCCGTTCCTTCCAAATCGACCGGGAGGACAACGACGAAACCGGTATCGCCACCCTCGCGGGGGAACTGATGGGCGAGTTCGTGCGCACCTGCGTGGTGCCTGAGATCGACGCCTACGTGCTGTCCAAAACGGCGGGCGTGGCGGTGACCAAGAGCCATACGGTATCGGTCGGGCAGGGCTCTACCCTGAAGGCCGACGTATACGGCATGTTCACCACCGCCGCTCTCGGCGTGCAGAACGTCGTCGGTTTCGACGAGCCGCTGGTCTGCTTCGTCAACCCCACCGTGTGGGAGGCGATGCAGCAGAGCTCCGCGCTGTCCCACCAGCTGGTGGTCAGCGACTTCCGCAAGGGCAACGTCAACTTCAAGGTCAACAGCATCAACGGCATCCCGGTGCTGCCGGTGCCGGCATCCCGCATGAAGACGGCCTTTACCTTCTACGACGGGATCGATCACTCGTCCGAGACCAACGGCATCGACCAGTCGTGCGGCGGCTTCGCGGCCACGGCCAACGCCAAAAACATCGGTATGCTGATCCTGCCCAAGCGGGCCGTTATGCTGGTCAAGAAAACCGAGAAGGTGCGCACCTTCTCGCCCGACCAGAACCAGACGGCGGACGCCTATAAGCTGGATTACCGCACCTATTACGACGCCTTTGTGCGCAAGAGCATGGAGAATGCCATTTACGCCTACGTTTATCAGTAACAGCAAGCGCTCCGTCCCGGGATGCCCCGGGACGGAGCCGGCAGAAAGGAAGTGGAACCATGCTTTCCGGTGAAATCTTCAAACAATACGAGCAGGGCATGACCTTCAAGCAGACGCTCGGCGAAAAAGGGCTGTGCGAGCAGAGCCGCATCAACGAGCGCTTTTTCGTCGGCGACCAGTGGTACGGGGCCAAATGCGGCGCCGACCGGCCGCTGGTGCGGCACAACATCATCCGCCGTATCGCCGATTATAAAATGTCGATGATCGGTGCGGGCAACGTGGCGGTGCGGTATGCGGCCGACGGCGTGCCCGACACGCGCGACTTGCGGCGTGACGCCGAGGCGCTGCGCAGCATGCTGGCGGCCGGCCGGTTCGATTTCGACACCGTCGGCGGCGATCCGAGCGGGGCGGAACTGAGCCTGGTGATGGCCGCGTTGGGCGATTATTTTCAGACCACGGCCGAGCGGGTGCGTCTGTCCATGCTGTGCGAGCGGGTACTGCGCGACGCGTATTGCAGCGGCACCGGCGTGCTGTACACCTATTGGGACGACACGGTGCGTACCGGCCTGTACGCCGACCGTGCCTGTCAGCACCCGATCCGCGGCGACATCGCCTGCCAGGTGCTGGACATCGAAAACGTGGTGTTCGGCGACCCCAACCTCGACGACGTGCAGCGCCAGCCGTATATTCTGCTGGCTGAACGTGTCGGGGTGGACGAACTGAAACGGCAGGCGCGGCGGTACGGCCGCGGCAAGGCGGAGATCGAAGCCATCGTGCCGGACGAGGAGCCCGGCAGCTTCTGCACCGCCGAGGCGGCGCACAGCCGCAAGGCGCTGGTGCTGACCAAGCTGTGGAAGGAGTACGCGCCCGACGGAGAAAGCTACCGCATCAAGGGGGTAAGGGTCACCAAAGGGGCCGTCATCCGGCCTGAGTGGGACCTGAACCTGCAGTTGTATCCGCTGGCCAAGTTCTCCTGGGACGCACGCAAAAACTGCGCTTACGGCGAGAGCGAGGTGACCTGGCTGATCCCGAATCAGATCGCCGTCAACCGGATGCTGACCGCATCGGTCTGGGCGGTGATGATGCAGGGCATGCCGGTGCTGCTGGTCAACGGCGACGTGGTCAGCGAACCGGTGTCCAACGACCCGGGGCAGGTCATCCGCATCTGCGGCAGCAGCGACGAAATGGCCGGCGCCATGCGGTACGTCAACCCGCCGGCCTTTGCTCCGGCCCTGGAAAACAGCATCGCTTCGATGATCGACAACACGCTGCGGCAGGCGGGCGCCACCGACGCGGCGCTGGGTGACGTGCGGCCCGACAACGCCTCCGCTATCATCGCCATCCGTGAGGCGGCCACCCGCCCGCTGCAAATGGTGCGGGGCCGCTACTACGCCTTTTATGAAGAGGTGGCCCGCATCTGGGCTGACTTCTGGGTCAACCTATACGGGGACCGCAGCCTGAAAATCCGCGACAGCTTCGGTACGTGGTATCTGCCTTTCCGGGCGGAGCGGTACCGTACCTGTGCTATCACGGCGCAGGTGGACGTGGGGGCCTCCACGCTGTGGAGCCAGGCTGCCAGCCTGCAGACGCTCGACGGGCTGCTGGACAAGGGCGTCATCACTACGCAGGAATATCTCAAACGGCTGCCGCAGGGCGTGATTCCCGACGTAGCGGAACTGCTGCGTACGCGGGCCGAAAAGGAGGTGCCGCCCGATGACGGGACAGCAGGTGTTTGACCTGGCCATGCAGCTGGGCGGATACGACACCGCGGCCGGTACTGCGGCGGTGTCGGCGCTGCGCGCCCGCGCCTTTGCCGTGGTAGACGCCGTGTACGCCGAACTGTGGACGGCCGAGCGCCCCGGAGAGAGTGCCGCGCCGCTGCGCAGCCTGCAGGATCCTCTGCCGCTGTCCGATTATACCGTGCGGCAGGTGATGCCGTGGGGCATCCTGATGCTGCTGTGTCTGGCAGACGAGGCGGCCGGCGACGGCGCCGGGTACGCCGCTTTGTATGACCGCAAACGCGCGGGTATCCCCAAAGCGGCTTTCCGCCGCCGCGACGTATTGCCGAGGGGGTGGGGCGGATGAGGCACGTTTTCCCGCCCCGCAATACCAGAACGGCGCGTATCGAAACCCTGACCGGCGGGCTGGACCTGTCGCTGCCGCCGGAACGGGTGGCGCCCGGCAAACTGACCGCCTGCCGCAACATGTGGCGGGAACGGGGCGCGCTGCGCACCCGGCCGGGCCTGTGCCTGACCGACGCGGTGGACGGAGAGCAGGGGGCCCTGCGGATCGGTGCCGGGGAATACCGGCGCGACGGCAAAACGGGCCGCCTGTTCGTTGAGAGCCATACCGCCGGAGAACAGACCGTTCGCCGGTGGGGCGTCGTCTGGGAGGACGGCACCGTGCAGGCACAGAGCACCGCGCTGGACGCAGCCGACGTGCACCTGCTGTGCGATATCGGCGGCGAACGGGTGATGGCCTTTACCGACGAGGGTGTCGCCATTCTGGGCGGGGAAGGCGGCGAGGCCTACATCCCGACGGTGCGCATCAACGGCGCCGGGGTCGAGAACACAGACAGCGTCCCCGCAACGGCCGGCGTGCTGTGGGAGGAGTTCAACCTGCTGACCTCCGCCTGGCGGGAGACTTTTACCACAGACGGGACCGCCCGCTACTTCTTCCTGCTGCGCCGGGGCGTGGAAGCGGCTATTACGGTGAGGTACACCGGCGCGCAGGGGGTGACCGTCACCCATTCGCTGGGAGCCGGGCAGCTGATCGAAAACACCGAGCGCGGCGACGGGCTGCGCCTGACCTATCAGAAGGAGCTCGGGGCGGTGGGCCTCATCGGGTACCCGAACGCCGAACTGCGGCCCGGCGCCGCCGGTTTTTCCGGCAACCTGACGGTGACGGTCCGCCCGGCGGAACAGGCGGACGGCCGCATCCTCGGTATGACCCGCAGCGTCTGGTACGGCGGGGACAACTCCGGCCTGGCCGGCGGGACCCGCCTGTTTTTGACTGGCAACCCGGCCTGCCCGCATCTGGTGCATTGGAGCGCCGTGTCCGACCCCACCTATTTTCCGGAAAACAACTACCTGTACGTCGGCGTGGCCGACTCCGGCGTGGTGGCCTTCGGCCGGCAGAGCGACCGGTTGATCCTGTTCAAGCCGCACGAGATCTACGCCCTGCGTTACCGCAGCGGGGAAGGCCCTTCCGCCGAAGAGGTGGCGGCCGGCGTGTCGCCCGGGACGGAGGTATCCGCCGCCGGCTTTACCCTCGCGCCGGTGCACGCTTCGGTCGGCTGCGGCGCGCCGGAAAGCGTGTGCCTGTGCGCCGGCCGGCTGGTGTTTTTGTCCGCGGAGGGAGCGGTGTGCCGCCTGATCGGGCTGAGCGCGTGGAGCGAGACCAACGTGCAGACCCTTTCGGAACCGATCGCGCCTCAGCTGCGCCTGTATTCCAACACCGTACGGCAAAAAGCCTGTGCCTGCGAATATCACGGCCGCTATCTGCTGTATATCGGGGACGAGATTTGGGTGCTGGACGGCGGCGACGAGAACTATTCCGCCTTGTCGCAGAGGGCGGCGTGGTACCGGTGGGACACGCCCGGCGAGCTGCCGGCGGCCGCATTGTGCGGCGGCGGACAGGCAGCCTGCGTGACCGCCGGCGGAAGCGACGGATACCATCGCCGCGTTTACCTGCTCGGCGGTGAGAGCGACAGCGTGTATGACGCCGCTGCAGGCGCCTATGCGGCTGTTCCGGTACCGGGAATGTTTGAAACGGGCCTTTTGGCGGGCCCGACACCGCGGCGCCGGCAGTTGTGCCGGGTGCAGCTGCATTGCGAGGGGCGGGTTCCGTCCGTGAGCTGCCGCAGCGAGTGGGAGAGCAGGGCTTTGCCGCCCGGCCGGCGCGGGGCGGACGGATGCGTCTGCTTTGCACCGGGCGCCGGCGAAGGCACGCGCTTTGGAATGACGGTCCGGGCCGACGCGCCCTTCGCCGTCTATGACGTACGGATCCGATACAGAGAAACGGGGTGGAACAAATGACCGAATACGATCGGTATTATCAAAGAGCCCTGTCGGCGGCCGCCAAGGCCGGGCAGGCGTACGAAGAAAAAAGAAAAGCGCTGGCGGATACCGCCGCTGCGCAAAAACAGCAGGCCGCCGCCGAAAAGGCGCAGGCGGCCGACGAAGAACTGGCCGCCCGGCAGCAGGCGCTGCCGGAGCAATACCGCAGGCTGTTTGACCGCAACGCCGTCGAACAGGCGGTACGCAGCAAAAGGCTCAGCGAAACGCTGGCCAACATGGGCCTGACGGAGTCCGGCCTGAATCGGTCCCAGCAAACGGCGCTGGCCCTGCGCCGCGCCAGAGCGGACGCCGATACCCGGCTGCAGCAGCAGGCCGCATACGATGCGCTGGAACGGCAGCGCGCCGACGCATCGGCAGCCGCGGCGGCCGAAAAAGCCGGCATCCGCGCCGAGGAGCAGGAAAAGGCGCTCGACGACATCCTGCAGGCGGACAGTGCGCGGGAGAAGACGGCCCGGGAGGCCGCGCTGAGCGCGTACAAGGCGGAACTGGACGCCGCCGACCGCGCCGCCAAGGCCAAAGCACAGCAGGACGAGGCGGACCGGCAGAGCGAGGAACGGGAGCGCACTCTCAACGAATCGCGCCGCCTGCTGTACTACAAGTGTCTTGCCGCCGGCTGGACGGACGAGGACGCCTGGCAGTATGCGCTGCGCAAATATCCGCTCGGCGCCCTGAAAACGCCGCTGCACTGGGAGGAGGATGAGTTGTCATGAGCGTTGTGATCCGCACCGTCGGTTTTACCGTCACGCCGACCGGCGTGACGCCGGATACTCCGCAGTTCGCAGGGGTGGCGGGGGACGACAAGGTCACCAGAGTGACCCTGCAGTTGGATGCTTCGCTGCAGGTGCCCAACGCCCGGTACCGTCTGCGGTGCATCGACGGGCTGGGGCAGGCGCATACCAGCGATTTTCTGACGCTTTCGCAGCAGGGTACGCTCACCTTCGACCTGCCGGCCTGCTGGACGGCGGCCGGCGGCGAGGCGCAGGTATCGGCCGCGGTCGAGTGCCTCAACGCCGGCGGCGACGTGACGGCGGCGATCTATTCGGCGCCGGCCGGGCTGTACTTCGTCGGGCGCGACGGCGAGGCGCCGGTGCGCCGGGAGGTGGGGTCGCTGCTGGCCGACTGTCACGACGCCCTGAACGGGATTTTGCAGGCGCAGGTACAGACGCAGCAAAGCTTTGCCGCCATGAGTACCACGTGCCAGCAACAGGTGCAGACGGCGCAGACGGCGGCGATGACCGCGCATTCGGCGATGGCATCCGCTTCGACTTCCGCCGTCCGCGCCGAACAGCATAAGACGGAAGCTTCCTCTTCCGCTTCTGCCGCCGCCACCTCGGCGACGGCGGCGGCCGGTTCGGCGGCTGCGGCGGCCGCTTCGGCCGAGGACGCGGCTGACGCTGCCGACGCCGCGCTCGCCGTGCTGGAAAGCAGCGACGCGGAGATGACGCTGATCGACGAGGTCACCGTGACTTCGTCTGCCTTGAACTGGTCGAAGGTCGTCAACGGCGTCGCGCAGAAGTATGCCAAACTGTACGTGTTCTTTGAGGCGCCGGCCGGGTCGACCCTGGTTGCCAACGCCAATTACGGCCAGGTGCTCCGGGGCGGCACGATCCAGGCAACCTACGGCCTCTTCCGCTACCGCAGACAATGGACGTACTTTTATTATCAAAACGGTTGTTTCTTCGACGAAGAGTGTCCGTTCAACTCGTACAACGATGCCGGAAACTTCATCAAGCGGATGCCGCAGGTCGGCGTTGCCGCCGTCAACCGATATATCGAAGGCTTTTCCGCCAACGGGCTGAACACGGGCGTAACCGTCAAGGTATACGGCGTGCCTTACCGGGCACCGACCGCATCGGCGTGAGGTGCGGTATGCCGACAGAAGTGATCGTAGCCGTCATCGCCTTCGCCGGGACGATACTCGGTTCCCTCGGCGGCGTGCTGACCTCCGCGCGGTTGACCACCTACCGCATCGAGCAGCTCGAAAAAAAGGTGGAAAAGCACAATTCCGTGGTAGAGCGCGTGACTTTGGTGGAGCAATCCGCCAAGTCCGCGCACCATCGGATGGACGATATAGAAGAACGCCTCGTTACCCATAATATGTAAGGAGAAAGAGAATGAAAAAATCTACGATCGCACGCACCGTCGTCCTTATCCTTGCCCTCATCAACCAGGTGTTGGTGATGTTCGGCGTCAACCCCCTGCCGTTTTCCGACGAGGGGATCTATGAGGCCGTCACCGCCCTGCTCACCGTCGGCGCCTCCGTTTGGGCGTGGTGGAAGAACAACTCCTTCACCAAAGCTGCGCAGGAAGCGGACAAATACCTTGAGCAGCTGCGTGAACAGAAAGCGGGCGACGAGGGAGAGGATCTGTCTTGAAAATCACCCAAGACTTTTTCACCTGCAACGATTGCTATAACACCGGGAAGACGATCGAGGTCAAGGGGCTGATGCTCCACTCGACCGCCGCCCCCGGCGTGAAGGCGGCCGAATGGAAGGCACGGTGGAACAAATCCTACGCAAAAGGGGAGACCGCCCGGCAGGCCTGCGTCCACGCCTTTGTGGATGACAAGGACGTCATCCAGGCGCTCCCGTGGAATCACGAGGGATGGCACGCCGGCAAAGGAAGCAAAGGCTCTGCCAATCAAACCCACATCGGGGTGGAACTGTGCGAGCCGAAGGGCGCGGTGTACAACAAAAACGGCACGGCCTTTGCCAAATATGACGTCAAGGCTTTGACGCCGTACTTCGAAAAGGTGTACCAAAACGCCGTGGCGTTGTTCGCGTTCCTATGCAAGGAGTATAACCTCAACCCCCGTACCGACATCATCTGCCACAAGGAAGGATGGAGGAAAGGTATCGCCTGCGGCCACGCCGACGTGGAGCATTGGTTCCCTCTGCACGGAAAGTCGATGGACGATTTCCGGGAGGACACGGCCGCGGCGCTGGCGGCCTTGCGCGCGGCGGACACGGCCGCTTCGGCGACGCAGCCGCGCTACCGCGTACAGGTGGGTGCTTTTGCCGACAGGGGAAAGGCGCAGACACTGCTGGCCCGGCTGCGCGCCGCCGGCTTTGAGGGATATATCCGCACCTGACAAGCACCCGGAAAAGCCCGGCCGTCCGCCCGTTTTGACGGGCGCGGCGACCGGGTCCCCGCCGGGCGGATTTTTTTCGTCTTTTTTCTTGTTCCGGCCGTTGACAAGCCGAAAAACTCTGTGGTATAATAAGGGCGAACCGAATAGATTCTTTGTGACTGACGGGAATGCAGAGCACTGCGTGGGAGCAAAGAATGTCGTAGCAGCCGACCGTCTGGGCACAGTTAAGTATGTGATACGTTAACTGCGCCTTTCTTTATTTGTAAGGGGGAAACAGCGATGAAAAAAGTCGGGATCGTCATGGGCAGCGACAGCGACCTGCCCGTTGTACAAAAAACGGTCGACACCCTGAAAGCCTTCGGTGTCCCGTACGAGGTTCACATTTATTCGGCCCACCGCACGCCGCAGCAGGCGGCGGATTTCAGCCGGACGGCGGCCGCCGAAGGGTTCGGCGTACTCATCGCCGCGGCCGGTATGGCGGCTCACCTGGCCGGTGCGCTGGCGGCCAACACCATTCTTCCTGTCATCGGCATACCCTGCCGATCCAACGCGCTCGACGGCATTGACGCCCTCTTGTCGACTGTACAGATGCCTTCCGGTATCCCGGTAGCCACAGTCGCCATCAACGGGGGAGCCAATGCCGCTTTGCTTACCGTGCAGATGCTGGCCCTGAGCGAGCCGGAACTGGCGGACAAGCTGCGCGCCAAGCGGGCGGCGGACGCCGCCGCCGTGCTGGAAAAAGACGCCGGCCTGCCGGACCGTCTGGGCTGACGCGCTGATTTATGCTGCAATCTATTTATTAAAGGAGATATAAACCATGAAACTGCTTTACACCGGCAAGACCAAAAACGTATTTGCGCTGGACAACGGGCACTATCTGCTCAAATTCAAGGACGACTGCACCGGCAAGGACGGCGTGTTCGATCCCGGCGAGAACAGCATCGGCCTGACCATCGAAGGGGTGGGGGACGTCAACCTGCGCATGTCCATTTATTTCTTTGAAAAAATCAACGCCGCCGGCATCCGGACTCATTTTGTCGGGGCGGACCTGAAGGAGACCACGATGGAAGTGCTGCCCGCCAAGGTGTTCGGCAAGGGGCTGGAAGTCATCTGCCGGTATAAAGCGGTGGGCAGTTTTCTGCGCCGGTACGGCGAGTACGTGGCGGAAGGCGCCGACCTACCCGCTTACGTGGAGATGACCTTCAAAAACGATGAAAAAGGCGATCCGCTCGTGACCAAGGACGGGCTGGAGGTGCTGGGCGTGATGACCGCCAAGCAGTACGACGACATCAAGGCCATGACGCAGAAGATCACCAGGATCGTTGCGGACGATCTGAAAGAAAAAGGCCTGACGCTGTACGACATCAAGTTCGAGTTCGGCTACGACAAGGACGGAGAGGTCATGCTCATCGACGAGATCGCCTCCGGCAATATGCGCGTGTATAAGGACGGGCAATATATCGACCCGATGACGCTCTCGCAGCTTTTCTTCCGCTGATAAACGGCCGTAACGGGAAAGGCGGATAAAAAACATGGGTGGTTTTTTCGGGGCTGTTGCCGGGCACAGCGTACTGTCCGACGTGTTTTTCGGGACGGATTATCATTCTCATTTGGGCACAAAAAGCGCCGGTATCGCCGCGTATGACGCGCAAAAGGGTTTGCAGCGGCAGATACACAATATCGACAACGCGCCTTTCCGCACCAAGTTTGCCGATGTTTTTCATGAGCTGGACGGCACCGCCGTCATCGGCACGATCAACGATACCGACCCGCAGCCGCTGCTGATCCGCTCCCGGCTGGGGCGGTATGCGCTGGTATTTCTGGGCGTGATCAACAATAAAGAGGAGCTCATCAGCGAGTATATCGGCGGCCTGTCGGCGCAGCTGGGCACCATGTCCGGCGGCGACCAGAACACGACCGAGCTGGTGGCGGCCTATATCAACCAGAAAGACACCTTTGCCGACGGTATCCGCTATGCGCAGGAACGCATCGACGGCACCGCCTTTATCCTGATCCTGACCGAGCAGGGCACCATCATCACCGCGCGCGACAAGGCGGGCCGCCTGCCGGTACACGTCGGACAGAAGGAGGACGGGTACTGCGTTTCTTTTGAGGATTTTGCGTACGAAAAACTGGGTTATACCACGCTGCGCGAATTGCAGCCCGGCGAGGTGGTGGAACTTTCCACCGACGGGCTGAAGGTGCTCAAGCCCGGGTGCGGGCGCATGCGCGTGTGCTCCTTCCTGTGGTCGTACTACGGCTTCCCGACGGCGGCCTATCAGGGCGTGAACGTTGAGTGCATGCGCTGCCGCAACGGCGAGATCCTTGCGGAGAACGACGCGGCCAACGGCAATCTGCCGCAGGTGGACTGCGTGGCCGGCGTGCCCGATTCCGGCACGCCGCACGCCATCGGCTACGCCAACCGCAGCCATATTCCGTTTGCGCGGCCCTTCGTTAAATACACGCCCACCTGGCCGCGCAGCTTTATGCCGCCCACGCAGATAGAGCGCAACCGCATCGCCAAAATGAAGCAGATCCCCGTACACGACCTGATCAAGGACAAAACGCTGCTGTTTGTGGACGATTCCATCGTGCGCGGCACGCAGATCCGGGAAACGGTGGAGTTCCTGTACGAGAGCGGTGCCAAACAGGTGCATATGCGCTCGGCCTGCCCGCCGATCATGTACGGCTGCAAATACCTCAACTTTACCCGCTCGACCGGGGATCAGGAACTGATCACCCGCGCCGTGATCCTCGAACTGGAAGGGGAGGACGGCTTGCAGCATCTGGATGAGTACAGCGACGGCGCCACGCCGCGCGGCCGCCGGCTGCGGCAGCGCATCTGCGAAAAGCTGCATCTGGCCTCGCTGGAGTTCCAGACGCTGGAGGGGCTGCAGAAAGCCATCGGGCTGGATCCCGAACTGCTGTGCACCTATTGCTGGACCGGAAAGGAGTAAACGACGTGATCGAAAACTCAAGATCTGACGTATACGCCGCGGCCGGGGTGGATATCACCGCCGGCTACAAAGCGGTGGAACTGATGAAAAAACATATTGCCTCCACCGTCACGCCGGGCGTGTGTTCCGACGTCGGCGGTTTCGGCGGCCTGTTTGAACCGGACCTGACCGGTATCCGCCGGCCGGTGCTCGTCAGCGGCACCGACGGGGTGGGCACCAAGCTGAAACTGGCCTTTCTGCTCGACAAGCACGACACCGTCGGCATCGATTGCGTGGCCATGTGCGTCAACGACATCATCTGCTGCGGCGCCCGGCCGCTGTTCTTCCTCGATTACATCGCCTGCGGCAAGAACGTGCCGGAGAAGATCGCCGCCGTCGTCGCGGGTGTGTGCAACGGCTGCGTGCAGGCCGGGGCGGCCCTCATCGGCGGCGAAACGGCGGAAATGCCCGGCTTTTACCCGCAGGACGAATACGACCTGGCCGGGTACTGCACCGGCATTGTGGATAAGGACAAGATCATCGACAACAAACAGATGCGCGCGGGCGACGTCGTGATCGCTCTGCCGTCGTCGGGCGTGCATTCCAACGGCTTTTCGCTCGTGCGCAAGGTGCTGGACGTCGAGCACGCCGACCTGACCTCGCCGCTTGCGGAGTTGGGCGGCCGCCCGCTGGGCGAAACGCTGCTGACCCCCACCAAAATCTATGTGCGCCCGGTATTGGCGCTGCTGGACAAGGTGCGGGTGCGCGGCATTTCGCATATTACAGGCGGCGGGTTTTATGAGAATATCCCCCGCAGCATCCCGGAAGGGCTGTGCGCCGTTATCGAGCGCGCCGCCGTGCGGGTGCCGCCGGTCTTCGGGCTGATCGCCCGCCGCGGCGGTATCGGCGAGCGGGACATGTTCAACACCTTCAATATGGGCGTGGGCATGAGCGTCGTGGTTGCGCGGGAGGATGCGCCGGCGGCGCTGGACATCCTGCGTGCCGCGGGGGAGGACACCTACGTCATCGGCCGCATCGAAGCGGGAGAGGAAAGGATACGGATATGCTGAAAACCTTTTTCAGCGCACTGTGCGCCGGCGTGCTCATCGCTATCGGCGGCTGCGTTTACCTCGCCTGCGACAACCGGTACGCGGGCGCCGTGCTGTTTTCGATCGCGCTGCTGTGCATCTGCTATCAGCAGCACGTGCTGTTTACCGGCCGGGTGTGCTACGTCCTCGGCGCCCATACCGGGCGGGACCTGGCTGCGCTCTTTATCGGGCTGGCCGGCAATTTGACGGCTACCGGGTTGTTCGGCCCGCTCGTGCGCTATGCGATCCCGTCGTCCGGCGCCGCGGCTGACGCGCTGTGCGCCGCCAAGCTGGCCGGGCAGACGCTGCCGCAGACCTTTCTGCGCGCCGTGCTGTGCGGCGTGGTGATCTATCTGGCGGTGAGCATTTTTAAGGATAACAAGACCCCGCTGAGTATCCTGTACGGCATCCCCGTGTTCATCCTCAGCGGGTTCGAGCACTCGATCGCCGATATGTTTTATTTCAGCGCGTCCGACGCCTTTGTTAAGGACGCGGGCCGCAGCGCCCTGTTCCTGCTGACGGTGGTGGCCGGCAACGCGGTCGGCGGCGTGCTGCTGCCGCTGCTGCAGCTGCCCGGCACCCGTGCCAAGAAGGGCGGGGAAGCGGCATGACGACGGAAAGAGTTCCCGTGGCCGTGCTGGTATCCGGCGGCGGTACCAACCTGCAGGCGCTGATCGACGCGCAGCAGGCCGGCCGCCTGCGCAGCGGCCGGCTGGCGCTGGTCATCTCCAACAACGCGGACGCCTACGCGCTCGAACGGGCCCGGCTGGCCGGCATCCCCGCCTGCGTGATCACCAAGAAGGCGTGCGGCGGCCAGGCGGAGATGGAGGCCGCCATGCTGCGCACCCTGCGGGAGCACGGCATCCGGCTGATCGTGCTGGCCGGCTTCATGAGCATTCTGAGCGCGGACTTTGTGCGGCAGTATCCGGACCGCATCCTCAACGTGCATCCGGCGCTGATCCCGTCCTT
>JAFWVC010000076.1 GCA_017518415.1 Clostridia bacterium | reverse complement strand
GTTTCCGGCCTGCCGTATCAGCTGGAACGTTGGCTGTCGCTGCCCTTCTCTTCGACGGGAGAGGTGCCGCTGCGCGGCCTGATCGGCGGCCTGCTGGAAATCAGCACCGGCTGCCTGACCGTCGCGGCCTCCGGCGCGCCGGACGCCTTGCTGCTCGGGCTGATGCTCGGCTTCGGCAGCGTATCGGTCCACTGTCAGCTCACGGCGGCGCTGCCCGGCTGCCGCTGGCTGGACAGCGGCTTTCTGGCGGCCCGGTTGCTGCACGGGCTGCTCGGCGGCCTGCTGGCCAAGGGTCTGCTGCGGCTGATCCCCGCGCCGCTGCACGTACTGGCCGCCGCCGACGGCACGCCGGTGCGGCTGTTCGCGGTATCCGCTTCGGTTTCCGCGGCGCTGCTGCTGATGTGTGCCTTGTTTTTGCTCGGCAGCGAAAAAATCCGCAAAAACAGTTGCTTTTTTTCTTCCGACCCGTTATAATGAGCCCTGTGAGGAGATGATGTGATGCAGCGCAAATTATACGGCAATCAGGTCGAGCCGGCCTGCCGCTGGTGCGAGATCGGCACCCTTTCGGCGGACGGGCGTGCCGTGCACTGCCCCCGTAAGGGCGTTGTGCCGCTGTACCATCATTGCCGCCGGTTTATTTACACCCCCTTAAAGCGCGAACCCGCCGGCACGCCGGAGCGTCCCTCTTTTTTGCCGGAGGATTTTTCTCTCTGAAAAATATGGCCGGACGGCTTGACAAACCGTCCGGTTTATTGTATAATGATGTAAAGTTGTTTACTTTACACTTCCGGCCCGGATGCCGGGTTTTGTGTTGAGAAGGGGGCCTGCCGCATGGCAAAAAACATGGAAATCGCCCTGCTGTTTGATTTTTACGGAGAGGCGCTGACCGCCAAGCAGCAAAACATGGTCGAACTATACTATAATAATGACCTGTCTTTGGCCGAGATTGCCGAAAACGAAGGCATCACCCGCCAGGGCGTGCGGGACGCCGTCAAGCGGGCCGAAGCCCAGTTGTTGGAGATGGAGGATCAGCTGCATCTGGTACAGCGTTTTAAGGATATGCGCGCCGGTTTGGAGCAGATCGCGCGGGACGCGCGCGAAATCGCCTCCGTCAACGACCGGATCGGTTATTCGCGCGATATTGCCGAGTGCTCCGGCCGCATTTTGCAGCTGGCACAAAAGCTGGTCGAACTGTAAAGGAGCAATACGGTGGCTTTTGAGGGACTTTCCGAAAAACTCAGCGCGGCCTTCCGCCGCCTGCGCAGCAAAGGCAAACTTTCCGAATCCGACGTAAAGGACGCGATGCGGGAGGTGCGCCTGGCCCTGCTGGAGGCTGACGTCAACTATAAAGTTGCGAAGGATTTTACCGCCGCCGTCACGGCCCAGGCCGTCGGCTCCCAGGTGATGGAGAGCCTGACCCCCGCGCAGATGGTCGTCAAAATCGTCAACGAAGAGCTGACTGCGCTCATGGGCGGTCAGGCGGCGCGGCTGGCCACCCCCGGCAGTAAACCGCCCTGCATCATTATGCTGTGCGGCCTGCAAGGCTCCGGTAAAACGACCCACGCCGGCAAACTGGCCGGCCTGCTGCGCGGGCAGGGCCATCGGCCGCTGCTGGTCGCGTGCGACGTATACCGTCCCGCGGCCATCTCCCAGCTGCAGGTCGTCGGCGAAAAGGTCGGCGTCCCGGTGTTTGAGATGGGCACGGCCGACCCGGTGGACATCGCCCGCAAAGCGGTGGCTCACGCCAAAGACCACGGCAACGATTATGTGCTGTTAGACACCGCCGGCCGGCTGCATATCGACGAGCAGCTGATGGGCGAACTGAAAAATATCGCGGCGACCGTCTCCCCGCAGGAGATCCTGCTGGTGGTCGACGCCATGACCGGGCAGGACGCCGTGAACGTCGCGCAGGCGTTCAACGACCTGCTGGAGATCAGCGGCGTCATCCTCACCAAGCTTGACGGCGACACCCGCGGCGGCGCGGCCCTGTCGGTGCGTGCCGTGACCGGCAAGCCCATCAAGTTTGCCGGTATCGGCGAAAAGCCGGGTGATATCGAGGTGTTCCATCCCGAGCGGATGGCGTCCCGCATCCTCGGCATGGGCGACGTGCTCTCGCTGATCGAAAAAGCGCAGCAGCAGATCGACGAAAAAGAGGCCGAGAAGCTGGCCCGCAAAATGCAGGAGAACAAGTTCGACCTCAACGATATGCTCTCCCAATTCGCGCAGCTGCGCAAAATGGGGGACCTGAAAGGGATGCTGGGCATGATTCCCGGCATCGGCCGCCAGATCAAGGATCTGGACATTGATGAAAAACAGTTTTCCCGGGTGGAAGCCATCATCCTGTCGATGACCCCGCAGGAGCGCAGCAAGCCCGAACTCCTCAACCCGTCCCGCAAGCGCCGCATCGCGGCCGGCTGCGGCCTGCGCGTGGAAGACGTCAACCGCCTGCTCAAACAGTACGAGCAAACCAGGCAAATGATGAAGCAGCTCAACAACGCAGGCAAAAAGAACCGGCACGGCCGGTTCCCCGGCATGGGCGGTCTGCCCGGTATGGGCGGCGGGCCCCGGTTCGGTTTTTAAGGATTCATCCGCCTTTCGTCGGTTGAAGATATATTGTGTCAATACTTTTTTGGAGGTAATAAACGTATGGCAGTAAAAATCAGACTGCGCCGCATGGGCGCAAAGAAGGCTCCCTTCTACCGCATCGTGGTGGCGGATTCCCGCTATCCGCGTGACGGCCGCTTTATTGAGGAGATCGGCTACTACAATCCGCTGGAGGATCCGGCCGTGATCAAGGTCGATACCGAAAAAGCCCAGAAGTGGATGCAGAACGGCGCGCAGCCGACCGATACCGTCAAAGTGCTGCTGAAAAAAGCCGGCATTTGACGGGCGCGAGAGGACTTATCATGAAGGAACTGCTCACGACGCTGGCACGGGGTCTGGTCGATCAGCCGGATGCCGTGGTAGTGGAAGAAGATGCGCCTTCCGAAGACGGGACCGTGGTGTTCCACCTGCACGTAGCAGCGGAGGACATGGGCCGCGTCATCGGCAAACAGGGCCGCATTGCCAAGGCGCTGCGCGTGGTGATGCGCGCGGCCGCCACCCATAACGGAGAACGCGTGGCCGTCGAGATC
This sequence comes from Clostridia bacterium, assembly GCA_017518415.1. GTDB lineage: Bacteria > Bacillota > Clostridia > Oscillospirales > Acutalibacteraceae > RGIG6098. The sequence goes on along the minus strand of JAFWVC010000076.1, from coordinate 7,427 downwards.
GACTGACCGGCGCGTACGGCCGAAGCAGGCGCGCCTGCTTCGGCTTTTTCATAGGAACAAAGGAGGTGCCGCGTATGCCGCTGGTACCGTATCTGGAAATCGGCCGGGCCGTCGGCACCCACGGAGTACGGGGCGAGGTGCGCGTGCAGCCGTGGGGGGATTCGCCCGCCCAATGGCTGCCGCTGCGCCGGGTCTTCACCGCGGCGGACGGCTCCGGCGCGTATAAGGCGCGCGCACGCACGCACGGCAACCTCGTGCTGCTGACGCTGGAAGGCGTAACCACCATGCAGGCAGCCGAGGCACTGCGCGGCACCGTCTTTTTCGCTGCCCGGGAGGACCTGAAACTGCCGGCCGGCACCTATTTTGTGCAGGATCTGCTGGGCATACAGGTCCGCCACGCAGACACCGGCGAGGTCTACGGCACCATCCGCGCCGTCAGCCGCACCGGCGCCAACGACGTGTACCATCTTGCTTTCCGCGGGCGCGAGGTGCTGATCCCCGCCATCCCGGACGTCGTGCGCAAGGTGGATCCGCAGGCGGGCGTACTGTACATTTTGCCGATGGCGGGGTTGTTTGACGATGAAGATTGACGTCATGACGCTGTTCCCGGATATGTTCCGGGCCGTGCTGAACGAGAGCATTCTCGGCCGGGCTCAGCAAAAGGGCCTGCTGGATTTTTCCTATTGGCAGATCCGGGATTACACCGTCAACAAGCAGAATCAGGTGGACGATTATCCGTTCGGCGGCGGGCAGGGCATGATCATGAACGCCCAGCCGATTCTGGACTGTTTCCGGGCCGTCTGCGCCGCCCGGGGGCAGCGCCCGTACCTGATCTATCTGTCGCCGCAGGGCAAAACGCTGACCCAGCAGCGTGCGCGCGAACTGGCGCAGATGCCCGGCTTCTGCCTGCTGTGCGGGCATTACGAGGGTATCGACCAGCGGGTGATCGACGCGGCGGTGGACGAGGAGATCTCGATCGGGGACTACGTGCTCACCGGCGGCGAGCTGCCCGCGATGGTGCTCATCGACTGCGTGGCCCGCATGATCCCGGGCGTACTGTCGGAAGAGGCCTGCTTTACCGACGAAAGCCACTTCCACTCGCTGCTGGAATACCCGCAGTACACCCGCCCGGCCGTGTACGAAGGCATGGCCGTGCCGGAGGTGCTGCTTTCCGGCCATCATGCGCGCATCGCCGCCTGGCGGCGCGAGCAATCGCTGCTGTGCACGCTGCGCAAGCGCCCCGAACTGCTGGAATCCGCCGAGCTGACCGCCGCCGACAAGGCCTTTTTGCAGCGGCAAAAAACAGAAGAATAACCGGCCGTCGCCGGAAAAAAGAGTACGCCGGGCGGGGAAAATCCCCTGCCCGGCGCGGTTTTATGTGACTTTATACGCGGGTCAACTCTTTGGCGTATTCATCGGGCGTCCCCCATCCGCGCCGCGGTCGGCGGGTTGGCTCTTCTTCCCAAAAAATCGTTCACAAGCATGGTAAAAACGAACAAATCGGCCCTCGTTCTTTCGGGCAAAATAGGGCAGGCAGCCAAAAATGCGTTTTTTGGCCTTTTCTGTTGAGAAAAGCGATTGACGGCGCCGTTTTTGCGGGATATAATAAAAACACTACCACGCCGGCTGATGCGTATTTCCAAACGGAAAGGATGCGTTTTCCCATGTTCGTAAAGGATGTCGTTGTTCAGAATCAGGTCGGTCTGCACGCCCGTCCCGCCACGTTCTTCATCCAGAAGGCCAACGAGTTCCGCTCCACCATCTGGGTCGAGAAGGAGGACCGCCGCGTCAACGCCAAAAGCCTGCTGGGCGTTCTGTCGCTGGGCATCGTCGGCGGCACGCCGATCCGCATCCTGGCTGACGGAGAGGATGAAGAGACGGCTGTGACCGCGCTGGTCTCTCTGGTAGAATCCGGCTTTGCCGAATAAGTACGCTTTTGTACCGCCGCGCCGTTCGGGCGCGGCTTTTTTATTTGCGCGCGTCAGCACTCCGCCGCGCGCCGGGGCGCGGAAAACGGCGCCATCCGCCCGCACGGCATGACAAAAGGCACTTGCAATTGCAAGTGCCTTTTGTATGGAGCGGCTTACGAGGCTCGAACTCGCTACCTCCACCTTGGCAAGGTGGCGCTCTACCAGATGAGCTAAAGCCGCAACGGCAGAATGGATTATAGCATATCCGTTTTGAAAAGTCAACGGGGTTTTTGCAGATTTTTTTAGGAAAAAGTCGCCGGAGCTATTGCCTTGCCTTATAAAAATATGGTATACTGAAAAATAATCATAAACGACGTTTTGCCGGATAAAGAAGGAGGAACCACCGTGGTAAACACAAAAGCCAACGAAAAGTTCTGGAAGGAAGGCCTCACGTTTGACGACGTGCTGCTGGTCCCCGCTGCGTCGGAGGTCGTGCCGAAGGATATCTGCATCCAGACCCGGCTGACCGACCGGCTGCCCTTAAACGTTCCTTTGATGACAGCCGCCATGGACACCGTTACCGAGTCCGACATGGCGATCGCGATCGCCCGGGAGGGCGGCATCGGCGTCATCCATAAAAACATGAGTATCGAAGCGCAGGCCGACCAGGTCGACCGCGTCAAACGGTCGGAAAACGGCGTTATCTCCAACCCGTTCTCCCTCACGCCCGACCACGTGGTGGGCGACGCCGACGCCCTGATGCGCAAGTTCCGCATCTCCGGCGTGCCGATCTGCATAGGCACCAAGCTGGTGGGCATCCTCACCAACCGCGACATGCGCTTTTTGACCGATCTGAACCAAAAAATCGGTGAAGTGATGACCAAGGATCACCTGGTCACCGCGCCCGTGGGCACGACGCTTGAGCAGGCGAAGGCCATCCTCTCCCGGCATCGGATCGAAAAACTGCCGCTGGTCGACACCGAAGGCAACCTGTGCGGCCTGATTACTATCAAGGACATTGAAAAGGCCGTCAAATATCCTCATTCCGCCCGTGACGCCGACGGCCGGCTGCGGGTCGCCGCCGCCATCGGTGCGACGGCCGACGTACTCGAGCGCGTGGCCGCACTGGTCGGCGCACAGGCAGACGCCGTCGTGCTGGATTCAGCCCACGGCCACAGCCGCAACATCCTCAACGCGGTGCGCAAGGTCAAGGCGGCGTACCCCTCCCTGTCGCTGATTGCCGGCAATATTGCCACGGCTGAAGCGGCCGAAGCGCTGATCGACGCCGGTGCCGACGCCGTCAAGGTCGGCATCGGGCCCGGCTCCATCTGCACCACCCGCGTGGTGGCCGGCATCGGCGTGCCGCAGATCACCGCGATCTATGACGTGGCCTGCGCCGCCTCCAAACATAACATTCCCGTCATCGCCGACGGCGGCATCAAATATTCGGGCGATATCGTCAAGGCGCTGGCCGCCGGCGCCGACGTGGTCATGATCGGCTCGCTGGTCGCCGGCTGCGAGGAATCTCCCGGCGAGACAGAAATCTATCAGGGCCGTCAGTTCAAGGTGTACCGCGGCATGGGCAGCATGGGCGCCATGGCCCACGGCAGCCGCGACCGCTACTTCCAGGAAGGCAACGGCAAACTGGTGCCCGAAGGCGTCGAGGGCCGCGTACCGTACAAGGGGTCTTTGTCGGACACCGTGTATCAGCTGCTCGGCGGCCTGCGGGCCGGTATGGGCTACTGCGGTTGCGCCGACATCGCGCAGTTGCAGCAGCAGGGCCGCTTTGTGCGGATCACGGGCGCCGGCCTGCGTGAGAGCCATCCGCACGACATCTCCATCACCAAAGAGGCACCCAACTATTCCATCAGCCAGTAAATTAAAGGACGGTCTGCCGTATGCTGTATAAACGCGTGGTCTGTAAAGTCGGCACCTCTACGCTGACGTATCCGAACGGACGGCTCAACCTGCGCCGGATCGAGACGCTGTGCAAGGTCCTGAGCGATCTGCAGAGCGCCGGTCATGAAATGATCCTCGTGACATCCGGCGCGATCGGGGTGGGCGTGGGCAAGCTCGGCCTGAAGGCCCGGCCGACCGAAACACGGGAAAAGCAGGCCGTGGCCGCCGTCGGTCAATGCGAGCTGATGTTTATCTACGACAAGTTTTTCGGGGACTTCAACCAGACGGTGGCGCAGGTGCTGCTCACGCGGGACGTCATGGAGCATCCCCTGTCCCGCCAGAACGTCATCAACACCTTCGACACGCTGCTGCACATGCGCATTGTGCCTGTTATCAACGAGAACGACACCGTCTGCATCGACGAACTGGAAGGCGCTCACTACGGCGATAACGACACCCTTTCCGCCGCGGTGGCCGGGCTGGTCAGCGCCGATCTGCTGGTGCTGCTGACCGACATCGACGGCCTGTACGACGCCGATCCGCGCCTCTGCCCGACCGCCCGCCGGATCGAGCGGGTCACCCGCATCGATGATACGCTGCGCGCCCTGGCCGGCGATTCCGGATCGGCGCGCGGCACCGGCGGCATGCGTACCAAGTTGCAGGCGGCCGAGCTGGCTATGCAGGCGCACATCCCTACCGTCATTATGGACGGCGGCGACCCCCACCGTCTGTACGATTTGCTGGACGGGGAGCCGGTCGGCACCCGGTTTGAGGAGGGAACACCGTGAACCAAGCGTATTGGGACCGGTTAGGCGGCCGCGCCAAAGCGGCGGCGGCCGTGCTCGCGCAGGCCCGCGCACAAAAAAACGCCGCGCTGCTGGCCATGGCTGACGCCCTGCTGGCCGCGCAGGCCGATATTTTAGCCGCCAACGCGCAGGACGTGCAGGCCGCCGCGGCCGCCGGCACGTCGCAGGCCATGCTTGACCGGCTGACCCTGACGCCGGCGCGCATCGCCTCTATGGCGGACGGGCTGCGGCAGGTCGCCGCGCTGCCCGACCCCGTGGGCGAAGTCATCGGCGGCAGCACCCGGCCGAACGGCCTGCGCATCCTGCAGGTCCGCGTGCCGCTGGGCGTGCTGGGCATCATCTACGAGGCGCGTCCCAACGTCACCTCCGACGCGGCGGGCTTATGCCTGAAATCCGGCAACGCGGTGCTGCTGCGCAGCGGCAAGGAGGCAATCCTTTCCAACCGCGCCTGCGTGGCCGCGCTGCGCGCCGGTCTGGCCGTCGCCGGGTTGCCGGAGGACGCCGTACAGCTGGTCGACCGCACCGACCGGGAGGCGGTGCTCGAAATGATGCAGCAGCGCCGGTGGATCGACGTGCTGATCCCGCGCGGCGGGGCCGGCCTGATCCGCTCGGTAACGGAAAACGCACGCATCCCCGTGCTCGAAACGGGGGTAGGCAACTGTCATATTTACGTAGATGCCGGCGCCGACGTGCAAATGGCCGCCGCCATCACCGTCAACGCCAAAGCGTCGCGCCCCTCGGTCTGCAACGCGGCGGAAACGTTGCTGATCCACGCCGCGGCGGCGCCGACGGCGCTGCCCGTCATAGCCGACGCCCTGCTGGCGGCCGGCGTACAACTGCGCTGCTGCCCCCGGGCCGCGGCGCTGCTGCCCGGGCGCCCGGTCCTCGCCGCCACGCAGCAGGATTGGGAAACGGAGTTTCTGGATTATATCATGGCCGTGCGCGTGGTCGACGACATCGAGCAGGCGCTGGCGCATATTGCCCGGTACGGCACCGGGCACAGCGAGTGCATCGTGACCGACAGTCAGGCGGCGGCCGACCGCTTTACCGCCGCCGTGGACGCCGCGGCCGTGTACGTCAACGCCTCCACCCGCTTTACTGACGGCGGCGAGTTCGGCATGGGTGCCGAGATCGGCATCTCCACCCAAAAACTGCACGCCCGCGGTCCGATGGGCCTGCGGGAGCTGACCTGCGGCAAATACATCATCAGCGGCAACGGCCAGGTCCGCTGACGGGAGGTATTCGCGTGACCGAAACCATCGTGCCCCGGGCCGCACGGCGCCGGGGCCGCCATAAAGGCGCCGCGTGGCTGGGCTTTTTCGTCCTGTTGCTGGCTTTTCTTCTGCTGGCGTCCGCCGTCTTTCTGATCGTGCGGGGTCTGGTAACCCGGCAGCGGCAAAAAGATCTGGAAGCGCAGGTGCAGGAGTTTCTCTATCCCCTGATGCTGCAAAATCCCTCTCCGTTCGATACGGCGGAGGGGCAGCAGCAGGATGCGCTGATTCTCTCCGCCCTATGGCGCATCGCCCGGGCGGAAACGGACCGTCTGCAACGGCGTCCCGGCACCGTCACCCAATACGAAACCGACGAATGGGGGCGCTGGAGCCTTCCCATCAGCGAGGTGTCCGCCGCCTACGCGGCTTTGTTCGGCACGGCGCAGCCTTACTTCCACACCATCGGCGACCCCGGCACGGCACAGGCTTATGAATACAGCCTGAGCCGCAACTGCTATTACGTGCCGCCCGGCGACGAGGTGCGTTCGGCCTACGTGCCGGTGCTCGGCCGGGTTACCCGCGAGGGCGGGGTCATCACGGCGCAGGTCGGCTACGTGCGCAGCGACGAGCCGACGCCGGACAGAGCGGGGGCCGCCGATCCCACTGCCCCCTCCATGGAGCAGGCCGCTTACACACAACTTTACACCATTACGGAGACCGACGCCGGCTGGGTGCTGACATCCGTCTCCAACGAACAAGGAGAAAAATGACGATGCAGCACTATTATTTCACCTCCGAATCCGTCACCGAGGGCCATCCGGACAAGCTGTGCGACCAGATCGCCGACGCGATCCTGGACGACTTTCTGCTGCAGGATCCGGCGGCTCACGTTGCCTGCGAAGTGGCCGCCACCACCGGCATGGTGCTGGTCATGGGCGAGGTATCCTCCTCCTGTTATTGCGACATCACCGGCATTGCCCGCCGGGTCGCGTGCGAGATCGGCTACGATTCCGGCGACATGGGCTTTGACGGCAACAGCTGCGCCGTGCTGACCTGCCTGGACCAGCAGTCCCCCGACATTGCGCAGGGCGTCAACGACGCGCTGGAAGCCAGAGCCGGCGGCAGCGATCCTTTCGACCGCATCGGCGCCGGCGACCAGGGCCTGATGTTCGGCTTCGCCTGCGATGAAACGCCGGAACTCATGCCGCTGCCGATCTCGCTGGCGCATCGGCTGGCACGGCAGCTGACGCAGGTACGCAAGGACGGTACGCTGCCTTATCTGCGGCCGGACGGGAAGACGCAGGTCACCGTCGAATACGACGGCTACCGCCCCGTGCGCATCGAAACGGTCGTGGTCTCCGCCCAGCACAATCCCACGGTGTCCACCGAACAGCTGCGGGAGGACATCATGGCCCGCGTCATCCGTCCCGTCCTGCCGGCGGAGATGGTCGACGCCAGGACCCGTTTCTTCGTCAACCCGACCGGGCGGTTCGTCATCGGCGGCCCGCAGGGCGACAGCGGCCTGACCGGCCGCAAGATCATCGTGGACACCTACGGCGGGGCCGCGGCGCACGGCGGCGGCTCCTTCTCCGGCAAGGACC
>JAFWVC010000075.1 GCA_017518415.1 Clostridia bacterium | reverse complement strand
GTCCGGTATATAATAAACTGCATTATAATCGAGAGGAAGGTCTTTTGAATGAAAAAAATCCGTATAGGCATCATTGCTTTGGTCTGCCTGGCGATGCTGTTGACGCTGGCAGCTTGCGGGGAGAAAGAGCCGGATGCGAGTCAGCCCCAGTCTGACGTCAACAGTCAGGGCGGGAACACGGCGTCGGATCAGCCGGCGTCGGACACGACGAGCGATCGTCAGGATCCGCAGACCGTCAGCCTGTATGATGCGCTGAGCAACCTGATCGAGAACGGCGCCGTGAAAAACAGCAACATTTCCGTTACCGTCACGGGTGCCATAAAGGCGCAAGGCGAAGAATCGCCGCTGACCCTGAACGCGACCGTGAACACCGAATCGGAGACGGAGCAGCTGGTAAAGCTTTCTCTTAACCTGATGAATCTGTTCGTTATCGAAAACCAGACGTATCGTCACGGCGACGAGGTGTATACCGACACCAACGGCATCAAGGTCAGGCAGACGGCGGAAGAAGCTGAAAACGGCCTGCTGTCGATCAACGTTGACGACCTGAAGGAAGGATTCGGAGACCTGGTAAAGGAAAACAAACTGGTCGAATCCCTCAAACAGATCATGCCGACCGCGGGCGCCGACGGCTCCGCCGTCTATGAAGGCTCGCTGCTTGCCGCCGACATGAAAGAGACGATCGACAAAGCCGCCGGTGAAGAGGAACTGACCGAGCAGCTGCCGGACACCGTAGGCGGCCTGACCCAGTTGTTCGACCCGAGCAAGATAACCATGCAGGACGCGCCTTTCAAAATCGTCTTTGACAAAGAGGGCCGCATCGTGTCGGCGGAAGGTACCGTCGCCATGTCGATGGACATGGACGAGCAGGCGATGGAGATCAGCCTGACGCTGGATATGCGGGCTTCCTATCCCGGTAAGGTGGAAGCGCCGAATGATCTGGACGAGTATAAAGAGCCGATCACGATGGACAATTATGACGAGGTCTACGGCCTGCTGTTCGACGAGGACGGCCACCTGATCGAGAACAACGAGACCGCTTATAATCTGCTGTGCGCCAAGTACGGCCAGGCGGCGGTCGACAACTTTATCGAGATGAATACGATCAACGAAGACTGGGAAGATTCCGACGAGAATTGGGACGACTGACCGGCCGAAAGACATCAGCCGGGCGCCTTATAAGGCGCCCGGCTTTTTTCTTTTCGGCCGTGCCGCGGGCGGCGGCGCTTTTTCATATCGGCGGGCGGCGGCGCATACAATACCGGCAGAGGCATGAAAAAGAAGAGGGGGTGGGCGGATGGTCCTGTCCCTGCGCAAGGCGGCCCGCCGGCTGGCGCTGCTGCCCGCGGCGGCCGCGGTGCTGCTGCTGTGTCTGCTGCGCACGCCCGACAGCGCGCCGGCCGCACGGCAGCCGGGTACGCAGCTGCGCGTGGTGATGTATCACGGCCTGACGCAGAAGAAAAGTGAAACGGGCCGTTACGTTATCGAGGCGGACCTGTTCCGGCGGGATCTGGAATACTTCCGGCGCAGCGGGTATACCGTGGTATCCATGCAGCAGGTGTACGACGCCGTCGCCGGCAGCCGGCCGCTGCCGGAGCGGGCGGTGCTGTTGACCTTTGACGACGGGCTGTACAGCGTGTATCTGTACGCGTATCCGCTGCTGGAAGAGTACGATGCCTGCCTGCTTTTTGCACCGATCGGCCGGGTGACGGATCAGTATACCGACAGCCGGGACCGCAACCCCTCTTACGCCTACTGCGGCTGGCAGGAACTGCGGGAGATGCAGCGCAGCGGCCGGGTCGAGATCGCCGGCCATTCGTACGACTGTCACTCTATCGGACAGGGTGCGCAGGGAATCGCGCCCCGCCGCGGCGAAACGCAGGCCGCATGGCGGCTGCGGATCGCAGCTGACCTGGGCAGAATGCAGCAGACGGCCGTGCAGCAACTGGGCGCGGCGCCGCGCGTGTTTGTCTACCCGTTCGGCGCCGTACCGCCGGAAGGCGACGCGCTGCTGCGGGAAGCGGGGTTTACCGCCACCTTCGGCTGCGAGAGCCGGATGAACTTTATCACACAGGACCCGGCCTGCCTGTACAAACTGGGACGGTGGCTGCGCCCGCCGCACACCGACAGCGCCGCTTTTTACCGATCAATATGGAAGGAGACATGATATGGCACGCATTTATCTGAGCCCTTCGCTGCAGGAGGGCAACCCGTACGTGACCGGAGAAAATGAGGAATACGTCATGAACCTGATCGCCGACGCGATGGAACCGTACCTGGTATCCAGCGGCATCGGGTTTACTCGCAACACGCCCGATATGACGCTGTCTCAGGTGATCGCGCAATCCAACGCGGGGGATTATGATCTGCATCTGGCGATCCATTCCAACGCGGCCGGGGCGGCAAACGCCGGCAAGGTGCGCGGCACGGACGTGTACTATTATCAGACCAGCGTGCCCGGCAAAAGGGCGGCGGATATCATAGCGGCCAACTTCAAACACATCTCACCCACGCCGGACCGGGTCAAGACGGTAGGGACGACCTCGCTGGCGGAGCTGCGGCGCACCCGCGCCCCGGCGGTGCTCATCGAGGTTGCCTATCACGATAACCGGGCGGATGCCGATTGGATTCTGAACAACATCACGCCGATCGC
>JAFWVC010000074.1 GCA_017518415.1 Clostridia bacterium | reverse complement strand
TTTTTGAAAACAGCATGAACGGCATCTTTTGTCAATGCCTTGCGAAAACTTTCCCCCGCCGCCGCAAAAAGGTTTGCCGTTTTGTCCGCGGTGTGATATACTGTGATATAATATCGGAATAAAAACAAAAAAAGGGAGGGATCGGTATGGGTGCTGCCGCGCACGGGCGCCGCATTCAGCTGCTGGACGAGCTGCGCGGGCTGTCCATCCTGCTGATGGTGGTCCACCATTTTCTGTATTCCCTCGGCTTTTTGTTCCACGTCCCTCTGGGGGAGGAGTGGTTTGTCCGGCTGGCCGTGCTCACGCCGGTTTTCGCCGGGCTGTTCATGGCGCTGTGCGGCCTTTCCTGCCGGCTTTCCCGCAGCAACCTGCGCCGGGGTCTGCTGCTGGCGGGCATTGCCTGCGGCATAACGGCCGTGCTCTGGTTCTTTCTGCGGGACGAAGTCATCTGGTTCGGCATCCTGCATTTTCTGGCCACCGGCATCCTGCTGTTCGCGCTGCTGCGTCCGCTGTTGGACAAGATCCCCCCGGCGGCCGGCATCGGTGTAAACCTGCTGCTGTTTGCGCTGCTCTACCACCTGCCGTATGAAAAAGGCGGCTGGATCGGCCCGGTGCAGGCGTGGAGCCTGCCGGTCCCTCTCTCGCTGGCGCAGTATCCCTGGCTGCTGCCGTTTGGTTTTTCGACGGATCCCGGGACCGATTACTTTCCGCTGCTGCCGTGGATCTTCCTGTTTTTTGCCGGTACCTTTTTGGGCGTGTACGCCGCGCAGGGGCGGTTCCCGGCCTGGACCTACCGCCGGCATTGCCCGCCGCTGGCCTTTATCGGCCGGCATACGCTGTGGATCTACGTCCTGCATCAGCCGGTCATCTGCGGGCTGCTGTGGCTCTGGTTCCGGTTGTTTGGCTGACGATAAAACGGATAGGCACTTGCCTATCCGTTTTGCTTTTTCTTTTTGCGGTACGCGCGCGGGGAAAGCCCCGTCTGCGCCTCGAAGCACCGGCCGAACACGCGCGGCCCGGAAAAGCCCGCCGCCTCTGCCACGGCGGCGACGCTCTGCTCCGTCTCCCGCAGCAGGCGCTTGGCCGCGGCAACGCGCAGCGCGTTGATGTATTCGGGGAACGACATGTGCACCTTGGCGGAAAACACGCGGGAAATATAATACCGGCTCACACCCAGCGCCCTGGCCAGCCGGTCCAGGCTGAGCGGTTCGGTATAGTGGTCGTTGCAATAAAGCAGCAGCTTTTCCATTGTGGTCAGGTCGTGGTCAGGCCGGTCCTCCAGCTGCATCTGCTGCAAAATCTCCGCCAGCAGCACCTGCAGATACCCCCGGACGATCTCCTCCCGGTAGAGCCCGTCCGCCTCCTGAGCAGCCAGCGCCCGCCGGAACAAGTCGCCGATGCGGCCGTCCGGGTCCCGGACCACCGGCCGGAGCGGACGGTTCCCCTTCAGCACCGGCGCCAGCAGCGGAACCTCGTCCAGCTCCAGCACCAGCAGATAGGCGATCAGCGGGTCCCGGCCGCCGTATGCGTGCGGACACATCGGGAACGCAACCGACACCTCGCCCTGCGCCAGCGGGAAGGTTTCCCCTCCGGTGAGGAACGCCGCTTCCCCCTGCGCCACGTACACGACCTCGACCGCCTTATGCAGGTGAAGGATCTCGGTCAGCCGGTGCTGCACAGCCAGCGTCCGCTCTCCTCTTTTTTCATACAATATGTGAGGCATATTCCCTCCGGAAGAGCAATATTTGTCGGTTTTTTGCCACGCTCTTTCCTTGTATTATACACGGGGCCATGATAGAATACAAGTGGATCTTGATCGTACGCGGAAAAAAGGAGGAATAACGATGAAGTTTCCTGTTGCTTTACAACTTTATTCCGTACGGGACTTTATGGAGCGGGACTTTGAAGGCACGCTGCGCCGGGTCGCCGCCATGGGCTACGACGGCGTAGAGTTTGCCGGCACCTTCGGCCGCACAGCCGCCGAAATCCGGGATCTGTGCGAGGCCTGCGGGCTGGTCCCGGTCTCGGCCCATGTGCCGCTGGCGGAGATGCAGGCGGATCCGCAGGGCGTGATCCGGTACTACAAACAGGTCGGCTGCGCGCATCTGGTGATCCCCTATCTGCCGGAGGACCGCCGCGCCGGCACCCCCGGTTTTGAAGAGACGCTCGCCTTTGCCGCCTCCTTCGGCGCGATGGTGACCGCAAGCGGCATGACGCTGCAATATCATAACCACGACTTTGAGTTTGTGAGGCTCGGCGACGAGTACGCGCTGGATTATATCTACCGGACCGTCCCGGCCGACTGCCTGCAAACGCAGATCGACACCTGCTGGGCCAGGGTCGGCGGCGTGGACCCGGCCGCCTATATCCGGCAGTATGCCGGCCGCGCGCCCACCGTCCACCTGAAAGATTACTCCGGCACCAAAAGCGAAAAGATGTACGCCCTGATCGGCCTGGACGACAGCGGCGACACCGCGGCGGGCTCCTCCGCGTTCCGGCTGCGGCCGTGCGGCATGGGCTGCCAGGATTTTGCCGCCATCCTTGCCGCTTCCCGGCAGGCCGGCACCGGCTGGATGATCATCGAGCAGGACACCGTGTCCGACGGGCTGACGTCGCTGCAATGCGCCGAAAAGAGCCTGGCTTATATTCAAACCATCAACAAATGAAAGGACGGATTATCATGTTAGACAAGATCCTGTCGCAGTTCAAACCGGAAGAAGAGAAAGCCCCTGCCGAGGTAAAACAAGTGCTGAAAGCCGGCATCATCGGCGCCGGGTGGATCGCCACCTCGTACGCGGAGCCGCTGCATCAACTGCCCAACGTGCAGATCGTCGCCATCTGCGACCTGATCCCCGGCAAGGCGGAAAAGTTTGCCAAAAACTACGGTTTTGACGAGCAGTACGCCAAAGAGCGCGGTTTTGACCGCGTGCGCTTCTATGGCAGCCATAAAGAGATGATCGACAACGAACCGGAGCTGGACGTGGCGTTTGTGTGCACCTACAACGCCACCCACGCCGAGTGCTGCATCTACGCGCTGGACCACGGCCTGCACGTGCTGTGCGAAAAGCCCTTCACCGTCACGCTGGACGAGGCCGTCGAGGTCTGCCGCGCCGAAAAACGCAGCGGCAAAGTTCTTTCCATCGGCTTCCAGCCCCGCATGGATGACAATATGCAGATGATCAAAAAGATCGTCGACTCCGGCGAGCTGGGCAAGGTGTATTATATCCAGACCGGCGGCGGCCGGCGGCTGGGCATCCCCGGCAGCACCTTCATCGAGCAGAAGACGGCCGGCATCGGCGCCCTGGGCGACATCGGCTGCTATTCGCTGGACCTGGTGCTCAACGCCATCGGCTATCCCAAGCCGCTGACGGTGTCCGGCTACACCTCCGGCTTTTTCGGCAACAACCCCAAATACGTCAACGAGGACGTCTGCTCCCGCTTTGACGTCGACGACTTCGGCGCCGGCTTTATCCGGCTGGAAGGCGGCGTCATCCTCGACTTCCGCATTTCGTGGGCCATGAACCTCGACACCCCGGGCGACACGATCATCCTCGGCACCGAAGGCGGCCTGCGCATCCCTTCCACCGAATGCTGGAACGGCTCGTTCGACAAACCGATGACGGTTTACAAACACGTCGCCGGCGAAGATATCGAGTATCAGGTGCCGTTGAAGACCACGCCCGAATCCATCTTCCTGCGCAAGATCCGCTCCTTCCTCGAAGCGGCCGCCACCGGCGGCGAAGCGCCGGTACCGGCCCGCCAGATCCTGTACAATCAGGCCATCATTGACGGCATCTGCCGCTCGGCCAGGCTCGGGCATGAAATCGAACTGGATATTCCCGACGTATACGGAGAAGAATAAAAGGGAGGAAAAGCCATGTCTTTGCGTCCCGTGGGCGCCGCCATCATCGGCTTCGGCGGCGTTGCGCAATATCATCATCAGCGCTGGCTGCGCGAACTGCCGGAGTTTGACCTGCGCGGCGTGTGGGACATCAACCCGGCCAAACTGGTCAAGGCGCAGCAGGACGGTATCGCCGTCTACCGCAGCGAAGCGGAACTGCTGGCCGACCCGGCCGTGGAACTGGTCGTCATCGCGGTGCCGAACGACGACCATCTGCCTGTTTCGCTGCGGGCCATGCAGGCCGGCAAACACGTGCTGTGCGAAAAACCCGTCACCCTCAACAGCGCCGAACTGGAAACGGCGCTGGCCGCCGCCCGGCAGGCCGGCGTGATCTTCACCGTAGACCAGAACCGCCGATGGGACGGTGATTTCGTCACCGTGCGCAAGGCGATCGAGGAGGGCTGCCTGGGTGACGTGTACCAGATCGAATCGCGCGTATACGGCTCGCGCGGGATCCCCGGGGATTGGCGGCAGAAAAAGGCGCGCGGCGGCGGTATGGTGCTGGATTGGGGCATCCATCTGTTCGACCAGGCGATGCTGCTGGCGCAGACGCGCCGGCTGACCTCGGTGTTTGCCGCCTTCGAATACGCCTGGGGCGGCGAATGTGAGGACGGCTTTCTCGCCCGCTTTACCTATGAGGGCGGCCTGACCTGTTTGGCAGAGGTGCGCACCAACAACTATATCCCGATGCCGCGCTGGTACGTCTCCGGTTCGGCCGGCACCCTGCTGCTGCGCGACTGGGACGATGACGCCGCCGTCGTGCGCATAAAGTGTGAGGACGCGGACGCCCTGCCGGTGGCCGCCGCCTCCGGCGTGACCAAAACGATGGCGCCCCGCTCCGCCGGCACGATCGAACAGCTTTGCCTGCCGCACCGGACGCCCGACGTGGGCGACCTGTTCCGCCACCTGTACAAAGCGATCCGCGGCTTAGGCCCGGTGGATATCACCGGCGACCAGCTGCGCACCACCATGCGCATGACCGAGGCGGTCTTCCGCTCCGCGCAGGAAAACCGTGTGATCACCGACGTCTGACGACCGATAAAAGGAGGCTGCCCTTTATGATCCGTGTAACCGTTTGGAACGAGTTCATCCACGAGCGTGAGCAGGAGGCGATCCGCGCCGTGCACCCGCAGGGTCTGCACGAGGAGATCGCCGCCTTCCTGCGCACCAACGAGGATATGACCGTGCGCACCGCGACCTTGCAGGACCCGGAATACGGCCTGTCGCAGGAGGTGCTCGACCGGACCGACGTACTGCTGTGGTGGGGGCACATGGGCCACCATCTGGTGCCGGACGAGGTCGCGCAGCGTGTGCGTGACCGGGTGCTGGCCGGCATGGGCTTTATCCCGCTGCACTCGGCCCATTATTCCAAGCCCTTAAAACTGCTGTTGGGCACCACCTGCTCGCTGACCTGGCGGGACAACGACTTTGAGCGGGTATGGTGCATCAACCCGGCCCACCCCATCGCGCAGGGCGTCCCGCCCTACTTCGAACTGCCGCACGAAGAGATGTACGGCGAGTGGTTCGACGTGCCGGAGCCGGATGAGGTCGTGTTCGTCGGCTGGTTCCGCGGCGGCGAAGTCTTCCGCAGCGGCTGCTGCTGGCAGCGTGGCACCGGGCGCATCTTCTACTTCCAGCCCGGGCACGAGGAGTATGCCTCCTACCAGAACCCGCACGTGCAGCGCATCCTCACCAACGCGGTGCGGTGGGCCGCGCCCCGTTACTGCCGCCGCACCCTCGGCTGCCTGTACCGGGGTGCCGGCTGCGACGTGCCGCAGGAGATCGAGCCCTATTGATTTTTCCGCGCAGAAAAACCTCCCGGTCCGTTGACCGGGAGGTCCTTTTTTATGTGCGGAAAACCGGGGCCGTCATGCCTGCCCGTAATAGGCGTTTTTGCCGTGCTTGCGCAGAAAATGCTTGTCCAGCAGCTCCTGCTGCATGGGCTGCGTGTTGCCCAGCTGCTCGGTATAGAACGCCATCATCGCAAGTTCCTCAAGCGTCACGGCGTTGTGTACCGCCTCGGTCGCGTCCTTGCCCCAGGTGAAGGGGCCGTGGCTGTGCACCAGCACCGCCGGCATGTCCGCGGCGTTTGTCCCCGCCAGCGTCTCGACGATCACCCGGCCCGTTTCGGCTTCATAGTCGCCGGCGATCTCGGCGGGCGTCATGCGGCGGGTGCAGGGCACGGCACCGTAAAAATAATCCCCGTGCGTGGTCCCGTAAGCCGGGATGTCCCGGCCGGCCTGCGCCCAGCAGGTCGCCCAGCGGGAGTGGGTGTGTACGATCCCGCCGATCGACGGAAAGGCCCGGTAGAGTTCCAAATGAGTGGGCGTGTCGGAAGAGGGGCGGTATTTCCCCTCCACCCGCTCGCCGGTGCGCAGCGATACCACCACCATATCCTCCGGCTGCAGCGTCTCGTAATCCACGCCGGAGGGCTTGATGACGATATACTCCCGCGCGGCGTCGATCCCGGAGGCGTTGCCCCAGGTATAGGTCACCAGGCCGTGGGCCGGCAATTGCAGGTTGGCCTGCCAAACGCTCCGTTTCAATTCTTCCAGCATATTAAAACCCCTTCAAACATTCTGTCAGCCGCATATAGCGGGCATATTTTTCATCGTAAACCGCCTTTTTGGTCTCATCCGGCCAAACGGTCCGCACCGGCGGCACCATGCGGGCAATGGCCTCCGCGGGATCGGCATAGAGCCCGGCGGCGACCGCCGCGGCCATCGCGCAGCCCTGCGCGCCCAGTTCTTTGGTGGGTACCACCTCGATCGGGCATTGCAGCACGTCGGCAAACAACTGCACCCACACGGCCGAACGGGCCGCTCCGCCTGCCAGACGGATCCGCTGCGGCCGAGCCCGGAAGCGCAGCAGGTTTTCCAGATGACGGCGGTGGGAGAAAGCGACCCCTTCAAAGATGGCCCGCAGCAGATGGGCCGCCCCGCACCGGTTGGAAAGCCCCGCAAACGCCGCGTCGCGGACGTCGTCGGCATTGCTGCCGTACAAAAAGGGCAGGAACACCACATGACACTCTTCCGGGGGCAGCGCCTCCACCAGCGCGTCCACCCGGTCGTAAAACCGGACGCCATCGGCCGCGGCCTGCGCCTTTTCCGCCTGCATGCAGGTATTCAGGTACCAATCCAGATTGCCGGCCGAGGTAGGGCTGCTCTCTTCGATCAGGTAGGTGCCCGGCAGGCAAAACAGCGAATTGTGGGTCGTCGTGTCCCCCGGCACCGGCTGCGGCGCCGGGTATTCATTGATGCTCCACGTACCGGTGATCATGCACAATTGCTCCTGCGCCGTCACGCCCATGGCCACCGCGCAGGCGTCAATATCGAACATCCCGCCGCAGACGGGCGTGCCGACAGCCAGCCCGGTCTGCCCGGCCGCCTCGACCGTGACCGTGCCGCACCGGTCCCACGCACGGCAGAGCGGCGGCAGCCGGTCGGCCAGTTCGCCGATACCGAAGAGTTCCATCAAGCCCTCATCCAGCCGGCGGGTATTCAGGTCCATCATATCCGTGCCGGAATAATCCGTCTCCTCCGCCAGCGCCAGGCCGGTCAGCCGGAAGCGGATATAATCTTTGCACTCGAAGATCCATTGGACGCCGGCAAGCACCTCGGGGCGGTTTTCCTTCAACCAGCGCAGCAGCGCCACCGGCTGACAGGCGATCACCGGCTGCAAGGTCTGCCCGCGCGCGCGCTCGGCCGTGCCGTCGGCCTGCCACCGCCGCACGATCTCTTCCGCCCGGCGGTCAGTAGAGGAGATACCCTGGTAGGCCGGCCGGCCGTCTTTGCCCCACAGATACAGGCCCTTGCCGTGGCCGGTACAGCCCACGCCGGCAATGGCGACCGGGTCGACGCCGGTTTTTGCCAGCACCTCTCGGATACAGGCCGCATTTGCCTGCCACAGCGCTTCCATATCCCGCTCGTTCCAGCCGTCCCGTGGTGTGGTGAGGGGCGTTTCCCGGCCGGCGGTCGCCACCTCGCGGCCGGTCTCGTCGAACAGGGCGGCCTTCGTCATCGTGCCGCCGTTATCCAGGCCCAGCAAATATCTCATACCTGTTCCTCCAGCAGCGGCCGCAGGAAGTCGTGCGCCTCCCGCAGGGCGCCGGCCCAATCGCCGCCCTTATAGGCGGCATCATACCAGAGCTCGGCGTTATACAGCCCCACGCCCTGTTCCTTCAAAACGCGTATCAACCGCGGAAAATCGACCGCGCCCTCGCCGTAATGCAGGTCGCGGAACACACCCGGTTTGGTATCCTTCAAGTGGGCCGCCACAATGTGCCCCCGGCCGCCGGCGATATCCGCCGCCGGATCCGGCGTGCCGTTGCAGACGTTCCCCACGTCGGGATACACCTGCAACCAGGGGGAATCGACCTCCCGCACGTAGTGCATGGCCTTCTCAACGGTGTTCATGAATGGCGTTTCCATCGTCTCAAAGGCCAGAATAACGCCCCGCTCGGCGGCCGCCCGCACCACCTCGCGCAGGTTTTCGCCGAAGCGGGCCCGCGTGTCGGCGGTGGACGGCTCATAATACACGTCGTACCCCGCCAGCTGAATGATACGGATGCCGGTATCAAAGGCAAAGCCAATCGCCTTGCGGGCGATCTCCATCCCGCGGGCGCAAACAGCCGGGTCGGCGCTGCCCAGAGGGAACTTCCGGTGCCCGCTCAGGCACATGGTCTGCACGACCACGCCCGTTTCCCGGGTCAGGGCCAGCCATTCCCGGCGCTGTGCGGCGCTCCAATCCAACCGGGCCAGCTTGGCCTCGGTCTCGTCGATGCTGATCTCCACGCCGTCAAAACCGGCGGCGCCGGCGGCCGTCAATTTTTCCCGCCAGGACAGAGTCCCAGGCATAGCCTTTTCATATACGGTCAACAAAGGTTTCATCACGCACCTCCCCGGGCCGATTGTAAAAACGCCGGCGCTTTGTAACGGCCGGCGTTTTTTGATACAGAAGAAATCCGGGCGGCGCCGTTACCGGTACAGCCAAAAAAGCAGCGCCGCCTGAACCAGAAAGATAGCCGGAAAGCCG
The DNA here is from genome assembly GCA_017518415.1 of Clostridia bacterium. Taxonomy (GTDB): domain Bacteria; phylum Bacillota; class Clostridia; order Oscillospirales; family Acutalibacteraceae; genus RGIG6098. The sequence goes on along the minus strand of JAFWVC010000074.1, from coordinate 20,543 downwards.
AGAACAAAGGCCGGCTTGCGGGTCTTGTGGCGGAACAGCAGCATGCCTAACAGGCCGCCTGCGCCGCCGCCGCAAAGCGCCAGCAAAAACAGAACTTTTTCCGGCACTCGCCACCGATGCAGCCGGGCGCGACGCTTGTCAACGCCCATCACCGCCAGCAACAGCAGGCTCACCGCCGCCGCAACGCCAAGCAGCAGCGGCAGCGCCGGCTGCAAAAACTCTTTAATGGAAGTCATGCGATTTCTCCAGCATCATATCTTTGACTTTCATCAGGCGCGTCCGGCTGGAGCGGTCGTTTTCTTCCAGCTTCATCGTGATATAGCGGATCGTCTCCTGCAGCCGCGGAATCATCACATGCTCCAGCGCGTTGACGCGGCGGCGGGTCTTTTCGATCTCGGCCGCCAACAGCTGGGTGGATTTTTCCACTTCCGCCAGCCGCAGCAGCTGCGGCAGCAGTTGTGCCAGCTGCTCCACCGCCTCGTCGAGTTCAAACGACGTAAACGCGAACCCGTAGGAAAAGATGTCCGCCTGATCCGCCGTGCGCGTTTTGGTGCGGAACACCGGCACGTCCACGCTCATGACGTTGCGGGCCGACGCCTCTATGTAGACCTCCTGCTTGGGGGAAAGCAGCGCGGCGTCCATCTGCTGCTTCTGCATCACGGCGCTGGCCAGCACAAAGTGGCTGTTGGCCGCCTGCAGGTCCTTTTCCACCTGTTCACGCAAGGTCTTGTTCTCCCGGATCAGGTCCAGGAACTGCCGCATCAGTTCATCCCGCTTGTCTTTCAGCAGTTTATGGCCGCGAATCGCGGTCGTCAGGCGCTTTTTCAGCCGGGACAGCTCCATGCGCGTCGGATTGACGTTCATGATGGCCACAAACGGCCACCTCCTTTGCGGGCGGGCTCGTCAGCCCTTGTAATACTGATCCAGCATCTCATCGCTGATGCGTTTCAGTTCGCTGCGCGGCAGGATGGACAGCAGCTTCCACCCGATATCCAGCGTTTGTTCGATGGAGCGGTTGGTGTTGTATCCCTGCGAAACGTACTCCTGCTCAAACGCGTCGGCAAATTTGGCATACAGTTTGTCGACGTCGGTCAGCGCCACTTCGCCGAGGATGACCATCAGCTCCTTGGCCTCCTTGCCGCGGGCGTACGCCGCAAACAGCTGGTTCATCGTGCTGGCGTGGTCCTCTCTGGTGCGGCCCTTGCCAATGCCCTTGTCTTTCAGCCGGGACAGCGACGGCAGCACGTCGATCGGCGGGGTCACGCCCTTGCGGTACAACTCACGGCTGAGGATGATCTGCCCCTCGGTGATATACCCGGTCAGGTCCGGGATGGGGTGGGTCTTGTCATCCTCCGGCATGGTGAGGATCGGGATGAGCGTCACCGAACCCTCTTTGCCTTTCTGGCGGCCGGCCCGCTCGTACAGCGTGGCCAGGTCGGTATACATATACCCGGGATAGCCGCGGCGGCCCGGCACCTCTTTACGGGCGGCCGACACCTCGCGCAGCGCGTCGGCGTAGTTGGTGATGTCCGTCATAATGACCAGCACCTGCATGCCGAGGTCAAAGGCCAGATATTCGGCGGCCGTCAGCGCCATCTTCGGCGTGGCGATCCGTTCGATGGCCGGGTCGTTGGCCAGGTTGATAAACATAACGGCCCGGTCGATAGCGCCCGTCTCTTTGAACGATTCGATAAAATAATTGGATTCCTCAAAGGTGATGCCCATGGCCGCAAATACCACGGCGAACTGCTGGTCGTCGTTGCGCACCCGGGCCTGCCGGGCGATCTGCGCGGCCAGCTGGGCGTGCGGCAAACCGGACGCCGAAAAAATCGGCAGCTTCTGCCCGCGCACCAGCGTATTCAGCCCGTCGATGGCCGACACGCCTGTTTGAATAAACTCCTGCGGATAGTTGCGGGCCGCCGGGTTCATCGGCATGCCGTTGATGTCCACCCGTTTTTCGGGCAGGATGTCGGGGCCTCCGTCGATCGGCCGGCCCAGCCCGTCGAAGACGCGGGACAGCATGTCCGGCGACACCGGCAGTTCCATCGACCGGCCGAGGAACCGGACCTTGGACTGGTCCAGGTTGATGCCGGCGGCGCTTTCAAACAGCTGCACCAGCGCGTTGCCCTCGTTGATCTCCAGTACGCGGCAGCGGCGGCGCTCGCCGTTCGGCAGCTCAATCTCGCCCAGTTCGTTATACTTGACGTTTTCCACGTCGCTGATCATCATCAGCGGCCCGGCCACCTCGCGGATGGTGCGATATTCCTTAGGCATCCTGCTTCCTCCCGTCCAGCGCTTGTTTGATCTCGGCTTCCAGCCGCGCCATGGCGGCGGTAAACTCCTCCGCCAGCTTATCCTCGGGGACGTATTTCAACCGGCCGATGCTTTCGCGGGCCGGCAGCGCCACGATCTCGTCGATCGAAAGCCCCTGCTCCAGCGCCTTGACGCCCTGGTCGTAAAAGCCGAGGATGGCGGTCATCATCATATATTGCTTATGCAGGGACGTATAAGTATCCACCGCGTGGAAGGCGTCCTGATGCAGATAGTCTTCGCGGATGGAGCGGGCCGCTTCCAGCTTCAGGCGGTCCGACGCGCCGAGCGCGTCCATACCGACCAGCTTGACGATCTCTTCCAGCTCCGCTTCTTCCTGCAGCAGCGCCATCAGGCGGCCGCGCAGCATCGTCCAGTCGTCCTGCACGTTTTGGGCGAACCATTTTTCCAGCATATCCACATACAGCGAGTAACTGTTGAGCCAGTTGATCGCCGGGAAGTGCCGCCGGTACGCCAGCACCGAATCCAGCCCCCAGAACACCTTGACGATGCGCAACGTCGCCTGCGAGACAGGCTCCGAGATGTCGCCGCCCGGAGGCGACACGGCCCCGATGACCGACAGGGCCCCTTCGACGTCGTCGGTGCCGTTGACGATCACGCGGCCGGCCCGTTCATAGAACTGCGCCAGCCGGCTGCCCAGGTAGGCCGGGTAGCCTTCCTCGCCGGGCATTTCCTCCAACCGGCCGGACATCTCGCGCAGGGCCTCGGCCCAGCGGGAAGTACTGTCCGCCATCAGGGCCACGGTATAGCCCATGTCGCGGAAATATTCGGCAATGGTAATGCCGGTATAAATGGAAGCCTCGCGAGCCGCCACCGGCATGTCGGACGTGTTGGCAATCAGCACCGTACGCTCCATCAGCGACGCGCCGGTGCGGGGATCCTTTAACCCCGGGAACTCGTTGAGCACGTCGGTCATCTCGTTGCCGCGTTCGCCGCAGCCGATGTAGACCACAATATCAGCCGCCGCCCATTTGGCCAGCTGATGCTGTACCACCGTTTTGCCGGAGCCGAAGGGCCCCGGAATCGCGGCCACGCCGCCCTTGGCGATGGGGAACAGCGTGTCGATCACGCGCTGCCCGGTCACCAGCGGAATGTCGGGCGACAGTTTCTTTTTATACGGACGGCCCACGCGGACCGGCCACTTCTGCATCAGGGATACTTCGACGGTCTTGTCGCCGGTCCGGATCCGGCAGACGGTATCGGCCACGGTAAAGCTGCCTTCGCCGATCCATTCCACCTCTCCGGCGATGCCGTTGGGCACCGGGATCCGGTGCTCGACCACCGACGTTTCCTGCACGGTGCCGAGGATGTCGCCGGCCTGCACGGAATCCCCGGTCTTGACACGGGGCACGAACTCCCACTTCTTCTCCCGGTTGAGCGACGGCACGTCCACCCCGCGGTGCAGGTTGGTCCCGGTGCGCCGCATGATCTCCTCCAGCGGACGCTGGATACCGTCGTAAATATTGCCCATCAGGCCGGGGCCCAGCTCCACGCTCAACGGGGCGCCGGTGGAAACCACCTTTTCCCCCGGGCCGAGGCCGGACGTCTCCTCATATACCTGGATGGAGGCGCGGTCGCCGTGCATCTCGATGATCTCGCCGATCAGGTTCTGCTCGCTCACGCGCACCACGTCGAACATATTGGCGTCACGCATACCCTTGGCAATGACCAGCGGGCCGGCCACCTTGGTAATGGTACCTGTTGTCATGTCGTATCCCCTTTCAAGGCGTTTGTCGGGCACGCCTTGTTAATTGTTGAAAATGATATCGGAGCCGACCGCCCGTTCCACGGATTCTTTCAGGCGGCGGATGCCCAGGCCGGTATTGCCCTTGACGCCCGGGATCGGGATCACGCTCGGCAGCACCTGTTCGCTCACGGCGCGGATCTCTTTCTCCAACCACTGCGCCGTCTCTTCGGTCACGAAGATCACGCCGTACCCCCCTGCCGCCAGTTTGCGGAACAGCGGGGCCGCCTGCTCGGCGTTGTCGCACGGATACACGTCCAGCCCGACCGCCGTAAAGCCCTTGATGCTTTCGATATCCCCCAGCACAGCCGCTCTATACATACAAATCCCTCAATCTTTCCCGGATGCTGTCCTCCGACTGGCCGGTCCGCAGCCCGGAAAACAGGATGTGCAGCCCCTTGATCTCGGTCTCACGCGCCACCAGATACCCCAGCACCGGCGCGGCGCCCATGGCCTGCATCCGCCCCTTGCGGGCGATCTGCATCACGGCGTCGTCCGCCTGCCGCTCAAAGGCGGACGGGCTGACGCGGAATTGCTCCGCCGCCGTGCGGCTGCCGAACAGGTCCTTCTGCTCCATATATTCCAGCACGGCGTCGACCCCGTTGACAGCGGCCGCCGTCAGGGATGAAACCGACATCTGCGGCAGCCCGCACAGGGCGCGCTGCAAATAATCGGCCCCTTTGCCCGCCCGGGCGCAGCGCAGCGCGATCTTGAAATCGCAATAGGCCACCGTCGCCTGCATCAGCTCTTGCAGCAGCGGCTCGCCGGCCTGATCGGCGGCGGCCAGCATGCCTTCCATCGCCGCTTTGTCGAGGATGGCGTCGCACAGCGGCACGTCCGCGGTGTGGGCCAGCACGTCGTACGCGGCGGCGGCAGCCTTGCCCATATCGGCCGGCAACTGCCCGAACGAACGCTCCTGCACGGCGGTCACCACCGTCTGCACCGGAACGCACGTCGGTTCCATCAGCATGTCCTCATACGGCCGGTTGGCCAGCGTGCCTTTGATGACGGCCTTCAGGTTGTGATAATCGTTGCGCAGCCAGAACGGCCGGTACAGCGAGCGGTCCGGCACCAGCCGGGTCAGATAGTCCCACAGCGCGGCCGTCTCCTGCTGCAACAGCTGTTCGGCGTCCTGCGCCGGCTGCGCATCCGCCCCGCCGAAGCCTTTTTCCCGCAGGACGGTCATCAGTTCGGCCGGGTCGCGCAGCGCCAACAGCTGCTCCATATCCTGCCGGGTCAGCAGACGGGTCTCGCAGGCGCGGATATTTCCCACGGCGTACGCGTACGTTTCGCCCATTTGCTCACCCCGCAAACAATTCTTGTTGGATCAGGTCCTCTATCTGTTCCCGCTTCTCTTCCAGAAGCGCGTCGAAGCTGCAATCCATATCGGTCTGCGCATAGCGCAGGATAAAGCCCCCGTCGATCGCGGCGGGCCGGTCGGACACGGTCACCCGGCTCCCGGGCGCCGGCGCGGCGATGCGGGCGGCAAAATCCGCCGGCAGGCGTGCCAGATCGCGTTTGCCGAGGCACAGCGTCCCGTCGCCGGGCTGTGCCGCGCGGGTCACCATGCCCTGCAGCAGGTCGAAATATTCTCCGTCCGGCAGGCCGCGCAGCTGTTGCAGCATTTGTTCGATCGTCTGCCCGATCAGTTCCCGGCGTTGGGCCAGCATCGCGTTCCGGCGGATCAGCCCCGCGGCGGAATGCGCAAACGCGACCGTTTCCGCCGCCTGTTGTTCACTTTGCACCCGGGCCTGTTGTTCCTGCCGGGCAAGTTCCTCCCCGACGGCGGCCAGGCGCGCCTCGGCCTGCGTCTGCGCCTGCGCCAGTTTGGCGTCGCGCTCGGCGCCGGCCTGCGTCAGGATCCGGTCGACCATTTGTTGAACACCGGTCATGCTTACCCCTCCGTTACTTGCTCTCGGTCCCGCATCAGATGTTGATCACGCACAGCAGCGAAATCAGGAAGGAAAGCAGCGCATAGATCTCAACCAGCGTGGTGGAAACCAGGCCCTTGCCGAACTCGCCGGGTTTTTTGGCGATCATGGCGATGCTGGCCACGGCCGCGCGCCCCTGCGCGATGGCGGAGAACAGGCCGACGATGCCGATGGCCACGCTGGCCGCCAGATACTGCAGCCCCGTTTCGGTCGAAATGGTGCCCAGCCCGCCGTTCATCACGCCGCTCTGGATCATAATCAGGAAAGCCACGATAAAGCCGTACAGGCCCTGCGTGCCGGGCAGCAGCTCAAGCACCAACAGTTTGCCGAACTTGGACGGGTCTTCCGTCAGTACGCCGGTACCGGCCTCGCAGGCCATCCCGACACCCTTTGCCGAACCGATCCCGGCGAACATTGCAAGGCCGGCCCCGGCCAACGTAAAAGCAGCTCCGATAGTCATGATTTATTTTCCTCCTTGATTCTGGTGTATTTACTGTGAAAGGCAAACGGCTCGAACGGCCGGCCGCCGCCTTCGTAAAACTTGGAAAACAGCTCCACGTACTGCAGCCGAAGCGTATGTACGTACGTGCCCAGCACGTTCAGCCCGAAGTTGATCGCGTGCCCTATAAAGAACACGGGGATCATGATCAATGCGCCGACCAGGCCCTTGCCGAACATCGCGCCGATCATGTTGAACACCTGCGCGAGCACCCCGGTCGTCAGCCCGAGCGCCATCAGCCGGGAATAGGACATCAGGTCGCTGAGATAACCGGTGCTGTCGTACAGGCTGGCCAGCCCGCCGACCACCTTCATGACGCCTTTGTTCTTGCGCCCCTGCGTAAGCACCAGCCCGACCGCGGAAGCAATCGCGATACCCGCGCCGATATACAGTACCACCGGCGACGTCGCCATCCCGATAGCGAGGATCGACAGGCCGATCAGCATCGTCATCCAGAAACCGGTGTCGAACACGGCGCCCCACCGGTCGCCGTGGCGCCAGGTGTTATAAAACCGGCAGCCGAGCCCTACGAGGATCTGCACCATGCCGATGCCGAAACTCATCAGCAGCAGCGTGACCGGCTCCTTCATCGGGTTGAGCAGCAGCGGCTGCAGCGTGATCTGCCTGCCGAAAAAGTTGCCGCTGATCACCGCGATGGCGTCCCCGAAGAAGCCGCCGAACAGGAAGCCCCAGATCGTAGTCGAAATGCCGCAGTAGAGGAACAGCTTCATGTTCTGCCGCATCCCCTCTTCCGGCCGGGTAAACTTCAGCGCCAGCGCACAGGCGATCACCATCAGCAGCCCGTACCCCGCGTCGGAAAACATCATGCCGAACATGAGATAATAGAAGAAACTCATCACCGGCGTCGGGTCGATATCGTCCGGGCCGGGCAGCGCGTACATCCTGGTCAGCGACGCGGCCGGCGCGGTAAAGCCGTTGTTTTTCAGTTTCACCGGCGCTTCGGCGGGGTCGGCGTCCTGCACGTCCATGAGCACCGGCAGTTTTTCGCACAGTTCCCGCTGCAGGCGAGGTACGTCCTGCGCCGGCACGTATCCGTACGCCGCAAAGGTGTGCCGGGTCTGCCACAGTTCACCGATCATCCGGTATTTTTCGGCCCGCACGGTGTAGTAATCCGCCGTCTCCTGCAACGCCTCCCGCAGCACCGTCTTCTCGGCCAGCTGCGCGTCGATCTGCGTGATCTCGTCCCGCAGGGCCTGCTGCTTCTCCGTCCGCTCCCGCGCGGCCTGCGTCGGCAGGTCGGCCGACAGCAGCGGCGGCTTGGCAAAGGCCAGCCCGCGCAGCGCCAGTTCCACGGCCTGTTCGTCCTGCCGCAGGCACAGCACCGTCACGCAGCTTTGCTCCGGCGAGGAGCTGTATACCGTGATCTGGAACGGCGTGCCCTCCGGCAGCTTTTCCGCCAGCGCGGCGGTCCAATCGGCCTCGGTCCCCGCAGAGGGGAAAGAGCCGATAAACGCCGCCGTCCGGCGTGTGCCGGTAAACGAGAACGGCACGTCCATCGTTTGCCACGGTTCCAACTGCGCGAGCAGCGCCGTCAGCCGCTGGATCTCGCCCTGGCATTCCGCCTTGCGCTTGTGCAGCGCCAGAATGCCGTACGCCTCTTCCAGCTGTTTGCCGGCCTCGGCGGCGCAGGCTTCGAACCGGTCCATCCCGATTTCGCGCCGGCCGTTGAGCATGCCCAGCACGCCCTTTTTCTCCGGTTGGATCTCATTGAGTACGGCGACGGCCTGCGCCAGCGAGGCCGCGGCCCGCTCGAAAGAAGCCGCCTGCTGCCGGGTATCCTCCCGCAGGAACCCTTCGACCTGCTCGTCTTCGCGCCGGGCTGAGCGGATGTCCATCACGCCCAGCCGCTGCAGCCGCTCGAGGATCGCCTTGCGGTCGCTGCGGTACCCCACCAGCAAGACCTGCTTCATTTGCATTTTTGCCACTCGTTATCACCTGCCGATACTCTATCTGGCGTCGTATTACTGCCCGACCAGGCAGGCGATCGCCTTGCGGATGGCCTCCGGCTGCCGCTGCGCGGCCTGCTGCCGCAGCTGTTCGGTTTCGCCGACCGCTTCCTGCTCCGCCTGCCGGCGGATCTGCTGTGCCTGCTCCTGCGCCAGGCGCATCGCCTCACGGTGCGCGGCGGCACACTTTTCTTTCGATTGTTTCGCCATCGTATTGGCGCGGTCTTCCGTCTGCTTTTTCAGCGCCAGCACGTCCTGTTCGGTCTGCCGTTCCATCTCTTCGCATTGCTGCTCCGCCTGACGGATCGCCTCCAACGCTTCCTGTGCCATCTTTTTCACCCACTTATCAAATCCGTTGTGACGTTTTTCCCCAGTTTATCACAAAGCAAGAGAAAAGTCTACTGTTTTTCACAAAACTTTTCATAAAATGTTATTTTGAAACAAGAACTGCTTTGCCAGCCGGATCACCGCCGCCTCATCCCCGGCGGAAAACGGCCTGCGATCGGTATCGGCCAGGTGCACGGTGCCGGCCAGAGCGGCGTGCAGCACCGTCAGCGGCGGCCGCAACTGCTCCGCCAGCGCTTTTCCTCCGGCGTCGCCCGGCGCCCCGCCGGCCGACAGCAGCACCGCCTGTTTGGGCGGGAAGGCCGCCGGGCTCTCCCCCCGCACGAAGCGGGCCGCCCAATAGCATTGCAGCCGGTCGATCAGCGCCTTCATCGGCGCGGGGAACCCGCCGTGATACACCGGCGAAACAAACACCAGCCTGTCCGCCTGCTCGATGCGGCGGTATATCTCGTCCATATCCCGCTTGGCGCAGCCGGCGTGTGTGTGACAATACCGGCAATCGTCGCAGGGGAGGATCGGCCGCGCAAAGCAGTCGACCCGGTATACTTCCGGCTGCCCGCACGCCTGCAGAAAGGTCTGCGTCATCCGGGCGGTGTCCCCGTCGGCGCGGGGCGAGCCGTTGATCAGCACCCACCGGCCGGCCGGCCGCGGCGCAACGGCGTCAGGCATGGCGATCCGCTCCTTTCCGGTCCCTCCGGACGGTTTATTTTTTGTCCTCACCCGTCCCGTCCTTGGACAGTTTGAGATAGGCGTTGATGAACCCGTCCAGGTCGCCGTCCATCACAGCGTCCACGTTGCCGGTCTCAAAATTGGTGCGGTGGTCCTTGACCATCGTATACGGCATAAACACGTAGGAGCGGATCTGGCTGCCCCAGGTGATCTGCGCCTGCGCCCCCTTGATGTCCTCGATTTTTTCCAGATGCTCGCGCTCTTTGATCTCCACCAGTTTGGACCGCAGCATGCTCATGGCGGTGTCGCGGTTCTGGAACTGGCTGCGCTCCGTCTGGCAGGAAACGACGATACCCGTCGGAATATGGGTCAGACGGACCGCCGAAGAGGTCTTGTTGATATGCTGCCCACCGGCACCGCTGGACCGAAACACGTCCATCTTGATGTCCTCCGGACGGATATCCACCTCCACCGAATCATCCAGCTCGGGCATGACTTCCAATGCCGCAAAGGATGTGTGCCGGCGCCCGGCCGCATCAAAAGGCGATACCCGCACCAGCCGGTGCACGCCCGCCTCGCTGCGCAGGTAGCCGTAGGCGTTTTCTCCTTCGATCAGGATGCTGGCGCTTTTCAGGCCGGCCTCGTCGCCGTCCAGATAATCCAGAATCTTATACTGGAATCCGTGGCGTTCCGCCCAGTGGGTATACATGCGGTACAGCATCTCCGCCCAGTCCTGCGCCTCGGTCCCGCCGGATCCGGCGTGGAAGGTCAGGATGGCGTTGTGGCTGTCGTAGGTGCCGGTCAGCAGCGTGGCCAGACGCTGTTCTTCCGCTTCCAGCCGGACCTTTTCCACGCTTTGCGTGCACTCGTCCAGCAGCGACAGGTCCTCCGCCTCGTCGGCCAATGCGATGAGCGTCGCCGCGTCCTCGCTGTCCCGGCAAAGGCGCTCGTACCGCTCGATCTTCCCTTTGACGACGGCCGCGCGCTGGGTGATCTTCTGTGCTTTTTCCATATTGTCCCAGAAGCCCGGCTCCGCCGTGCGCAGCTCCAGCTCGGCCGCCTCTTTGCGCAGCTGCGGCAGCCCGATGGCCGAGGCCAGGTCCCGGATCTCCGGCGCCAGGTCTTCCAGTTTCAAGCGCAGTTCTTCAAATTGAAGCATAGGTTCCTCCTTCGCCGCCGCGTATGGAGCGTGCGGCCGGTGCAATACAAACTGATTTATTTTTTATTATAAAATATTATGCGCGCCTTGTAAAGCCTTTTTTGGCGGTTTCACAAAAAGATGCGTTTTTTCGGCTGTTCTCCCTCCGGACGGCCGCCCTTCGCACCGCTGCGGTTTTCGTCCGCCGCGCCGCAGCCGACGCCGTACCGAAAAAGACGGGGACGGCCTCGCCGTCCCCGTCCGCGCCCCTGCGGGCATCATCTGCGTTTGATTTTTTTGATCTCCGCCAGGCAGGCCGGGCAGATTTTTTTGCCTTTGTAATCTTCCACCTGGCCGGCTTCCCCACAGAAAATACAGCTGGGCTCGTACTTTTTGAGGATCACCGTTTCCCCGTCGCGGAAGATCTCGATCGGGTCGCCGATGTCGATGCCGAGCGCCCTGCGCAGTTCAATCGGCAGCACAAAGCGGCCCAACCCGTCCACGCGGCGCACGATGCCGGTAGATTGCATGTTTTTTCCTCCTTTGCCGGTCGTTTGGCCGGGACCGGCACAGCCGGCCTCCGTTTTACATAATATTACACTAATTTCCTTTTTTTGTCAATCCCCTGCGGCCGGCTTTTTGAAAAAACTTTTCACAAAAAATCAGGTTTCTTCTTTCTTTTTCCGCCCGGCAAAAAACCGGCCCAGACAGAACAGCGCCGCCGCCAGCACAAGCCCGGCCGCCGAAATAATGCCGATCAACGGCCAGTTGGCGGAACTGATGGCCGTGATATCAAAGCCCTCCTCGGTCTGGATGGCGGCAAACAGCAGCAGCGCATCCACCGCGACGACCACCGCCAGCGCCAGCAGCGACAGCGCCGCGCATACGTCCGCGGCCACCCCCTGCGAAGCGCTCTTGCTCCGGCGCAGCCGTTCCGCCCGGAAGTCCAGCACCTTGGCCAAATACGCCGCGGCGATCACCGTCAGCAGCGTTTCCGGCACCATGTACGCGGCGTTATAGCTCAGCGAATACCACAGGCCGTCCGTCGTCGGGATGGACACGCCCGCCCATACGGTGCAGCCGGTGATCACATGGCACACATACCGCAGCACACAGACGAACAGCACCCCCGCCGTCAGCCCGACGACCTGGCTCTTCTGCCTGCGGAACAGGCCCGCCAGCCCCAGCACCGTGAATGCGACCAGATAATCCAGCAAGACGATCGAGACCGCCGCCGCCGCGCTGGTGGCGTAACTGAGGTTCTTCATCCCCACCAGCAGCTGCAGCAGCGAAAAAGCGAACCCCGTGAACAAACCCCACACCGTTCCGTTGCGGTATGCGATCAGGATCACCGGCAGCATGCTGGCCGCCGTGACCGACCCGCCGAACGGCATTTCCATCACGGGGAGCAGGCTGAGCACGAAGGCGGCTGCGAGCATCAGGCTGCTCTCCGTCAGTTTGCGCACCTGATGGCCCATTGTTTTTTGAGACATACAGATTTCCCTTCCTTTCTGCAAAAAAGAAGTTTTTCTGCAAAAAAAGCCCGCCTTGCGGCGGGTCCTTGTGTTTTCGTAGGCAGCAAAAGCCGTATGCGAAACCATCCCTCCGCCGGCATTATCCGGATCAGGTTGCAGGGTATACTCTCAGCCGCCGGAGCGGCACCCCTTGTTTCTTTTTTGCGTGCCCAGTATACCGCGCCGGCACGGATTTGTCAAGCCCGAAAACCGTGCCGCTCTTGCTTTTTTTTCGCAAACCGTGTATACTTTTCATATACTGTGAAAGGAGGAGGGCCGCATGGCGGAGTTTTCTTTTCCCGTCCCCGCCGCGTGGGACGGCGCCTCCGTACAGGCGTTTCTGCGGGCGGGCTGCGGCCTGTCGTGGCGGATGGTCGTGCGGCTCAAGCGGGTCGAAAACGGCATGTGCCTGGACGGGCGCCCCGTGCGCACCATCGACACCGTGCACGCCGGGCAGACCGTCACCATCCGTATGCCGCAGGAAACGCCCCGCATCGAGGCGGTGCCGCTGCCCCTGTCCGTCGTGTACGAGGATGCGTCGCTGCTGGTCATCGACAAACCGCCTTATATCGCGGTGCACCCCTCCGCCGGCCGGCCGGAACCTACCGTGGCCAACGGGGTCGTCGCCCGGCTGGCAGCGGCCGGTACGCCGGGCTCCTTTCACCCCGTCAACCGGCTGGACCGCAATACCAGCGGCCTGCTGCTGGCCGGCAAGGACCCGCACGCCGTGTATGCGCTCACCGGCCGCGTGCGGAAAGAATACCTCGCCGTCGTGCTGGGCCGGGTCGCCGGCAGCGGCCTGATCGATTGCCCGCTGCGCCTGCGGGAGGGCAGTTATCTGACCCGTCAGGTCGGCGCCGGCGGCAAGCAGAGCCGCACCCGCTTCACGGCCCTCGCCTCCGACGGGGAGATCACGCTGCTGCGCCTGCGGCTGGAAACCGGGCGCACGCATCAGATCCGGGCGCATATGGCGTACATCGGCCACCCGCTGGCGGGCGACACCATGTACGGCGCCGATACGTCGCTGCCCCGGCACGCCCTGCATTGCGGCACGATGGCCTTTGCGCATCCGGTCACCGGCGATCCGCTGGTCTTTTCCTCTCCTCTGCCGGAGGATATGGCTGCGCTGCTGACGGCGCACGGGCTGCCCGTACCGCCTTTTCCCGCCTGTTAGCGACGCGTTTTCTCTTTTTGTTCCGTCCGCCGGATCTCCTGTGCCCCAAGGCTTTCCGGCGTTTTTTCTCTTTGGCGGCCCGGCCGCCTTTTTCATAAAATATAATTTAGGGCTTGATTTTTTCAGTTAATAAATATATAATAGAATAAATCTGTTACAATTTTGTCATTTTTTCGGAAAGGGGGGTCTCCCGTGTCCGCATCGCCTGTTGCCCGCATCGTTCGCCGGTTGCGCCGGGGGGCTTCCGTCTTTGCGCAAGGCTGGCGTCAACATATATCGGTTCCGCTCGCCGCGGCGGCGGACCGTATCTATCGCTTTTTCTACGGGGTCGGCATAGCGACCATGCGCTCTTTCCGCCGCCGGGGCCGTCGTCTGGCCCGGGTGCTGGCGCCGGTCGGGCGCGCCCTTTTCCGCGCGGCGGATCGGGTGCTGCTGGTCCGGCTGCGCGCCGTCAAGGCGGAGTTTGCACGCCTCGGCGCCGGGTTTGCCCTGGTCGGCACCCGCGCGCGGCAGGCCTTTTCCCGCGGGTTTTTCGCAGGGCTGGCTTTTGTGTGCAGCCTGCCGTATCTGGCTGTGCGGCGGCACGGCAAAGCCATCCGCGCCGTGGGCAACGTACTGCTGCCGGCTGCGGCGGCCGTCGCCCTGTTGGTAACCGTCCGGTATTGGAGCAGCTTGACCTTTGCGCTGGAGCTGGAATATCAGGGCCGTTCCATCGGCTATATCGCCGATGAAACGGTCTTTACCGCCGCCGCCGATCTGGTGGAGAACAAAGTGGTCAACACCGGCGACTCCTTTGTGCTCGAACGGGTGCCGAAACTGACGGTGGCCGTCGTCTCCAAGGCGGAAATCCTGGACGAAACGTCCTTGTGCGACCGGCTGATGGACGCCATGGGCAATTCCATCAGCGCCGGCGCGGGCCTTTATATCAATGATGACTTTGTCGGCGCCGCGGAGGACAGCGAGCAACTGTCCCGGTTAGTGACCGAAACGCTTGCCGCCCGCCGGGACGGCAGCGGCGAGGATTTTGCCTCGTTTGTGGACGACGTGCAGCTGCGCGACGGGCTGTATCCCTCGGCCTCCTTCCTCCCGCTCTCCACGCTGGAAGCCTACATCGGCCAGTTGGACGTGCAGGTATCCCGGTTGATCGTGTACGACGAATCCATCGCCTTTTCCAAAAAGACGGTAAAGGATAAAACCAAATATCTGGGGTATTCCCACGTAAAAACCAAGGGTGTCAACGGCACCTGCCGGTACACCGCGCAGGTCGTTTACCTCAACGGCGAGCAGGTTTCCAAAACCGTCCTGACCTCCGAAATCACGCAGGAACCGGTCACGCAGGTGACCGTTATCGGCGCGATGACGTATAACGACTCCACCGTCGCAGGGGACGGCGTCGCCACCGGCCGGTTCATCTGGCCCGTGCCGTACACCAAGAACATCACGTCATACTTCGGCGCCCGCTGGGGCAGCACCCACTACGGCATTGACATCAGCGCCGGCGGCGTGAACGGCAAGCCGATCCTGGCGGCCGACGGCGGCAAGGTCATCGCCGTCAACACTTCCGGTTGGGGCGGCGGCTGGGGCAACTACGTGCTGATCGACCACGGCAACGGCTATAAAACCCGGTATGCACACTGCAAATCGGTCGTCGTCAAGGTCGGCCAGAAGGTCGCGCAGGGCGAATTGATCGCCTACGTCGGCTCCACCGGGGATTCGACCGGCCCGCACCTGCACTTTGAGGTGCTGCTCAATGAGAAGCGGGTCAATCCGCTGCCGTACCTGCAAGCGAAATAATAAAGGAATAATAAAAGGATAAAAAACAAAGCCTCGTCCGCAGACGGGGCTTTGTTTTTTTGTTTTTCTTACGCTTTTCTGGACAACGGGATGGAAGCGAAAAACAGCACCCCGGCGATCAGCACGATCATCGGCCCCGCCGCGACGGCCTGCCAGTAAGACATGACCAGCCCCAGCACGCCGGAAAACAGCGAAAAGCACAGCGTCAGCAGGAAGTAACTGCGGATGCTGCGGGCAAAATTGCGGGCGGCGGCCGCCGGCAGGATCAGCATGGCGTTGATCAGCAGCAGGCCCACCCAGCGGATGGCCAGCATCACCACCACCGCCAGCACCGCGACCAGCACGTGGTCCAGCGCGCGCACCGGCAGCCCGCGGCTGCGCGCGAGCGACGCGTGGATGCTCACGGCAAAAATGCGGTTGAACAGCCACAGCCACAGCGCCAGCACAACGGCCAGCGTCACGGCCACCATTACCAGCTGCCGGCCGGTCACCGACAAAATATCGCCGATCAGCAGGCTCTGATAACGGGCGAAACTACCCGCTTTCGACAGTAAAATCAGCCCGAGCGCCACCCCGCAGGCGGAGAAAACGCCGATCACCGCGTCGGTCGACGCCAGATGCATATAGCGGATGCGGTTCATCAGCAGCGCAAACAGCACCGCGAACACGATCATCACCCAGTCGGACGTCTGGACGGAGACCCCCAGCAGCATCCCGATGCCAACGCCGGTGAGCGCCGAATGCCCCAACGCGTCGGAAAAGAAAGACATGCCGTTGTTGACGACCAGCGTGCCCAGTCCGGTAAACAGCGGCGCGATCAACACCACCGCCAGCAGCGCGCGCAGCATGAAGTCGGTCTGCAGCATTTTTTGCAGCGCTTCGATCATCGTACTCCCTCCCGCTGATAGGCAAAGGCGTCTGCAAACGCCTCCGAGGAAAAGACCTCTTCCGGCGTGCCGTAAGCCCGCACGGTACGGTCCAGCAGCAGCACCTTGTCCGCCTTCTCTTTTACATAAGGCAGGTCGTGCGACACCAGCAGCAGCACCATATCCTCTTGCCGCAGCTGGTCGATCTGCTCGTAAAATGCCTGCAGGCCGGCCCGGTCCACCCCGGATACCGGTTCATCCAACACCAGCACGTCGGGCTTCGGCGTCGTGGCTACCGCCAGCATGACGCGCTGCAGCTCGCCCCCGGACAGCCGGCCTACCGGCCGGTCGATCAGGTGGGCAACGTCAAAACGCTGCAGATGCTCCGCCAGCGCCTGCTTTTGCCGGCGCCGCGGCGGCAGAAAAATCGGGTACCGCGACGTAAGCGCCATCGCCATGTCGTACACCGTCGCGGGCGAATCCTTGTCCAGCTGCAGCGCCTGCGGCACATAGCCGATCCGGGGCGCTGCGCGGCGGATCGCCTTGCCGTCATGCCCGCTGAATACCAGCGTCCCCTCGTGGGGGATCTCGCCTAAAATCGTTTTCAGCAGGGTGCTTTTGCCGGCGCCGTTGCGCCCGATGATGGCCAGCATCTCTCCGCAGTGTACGTGCAGCCCGACGTCCTCGATCAGGGTCACGTCGTCCCGCCGCACGGTGATATGTTCCATTTGCAGGCAATGCAGTCCGCAGGGCTTCATGCCGCTCCCCCTCCCAACAACGCCGCATTTTTTTCCATTGCCGTCAGCCAGGCGTCGGCTTTCGGCTCACCCTGCACGGCGATATCGAGCGAAAGGATCCGCCCCTCCGCCGCGTGCCGCTGCAGATCGGTATACAAACGGTCGTACTGCGCGTCATACAGCAGCAGCACCTTCTGCCCGGCGATCGCCTGCTCGGCCGCGGCCAGTTCGGCCGCGGAGACGGTGGCCTGCTCCCCGATGGAAAGGGTGCCCAGCACCTCCAGTTCCAGTTCCTGCGCCAGATAGGCGAGCGATTCCGAAAACAGCAGGCATTTGGTATATCCGCCGGCGGCGACGGCCGCCGTCAGTTTTGCCTGCACCGTGTCGATCGCCGCGCAGTAAGCGGCGGCGTTGCGGCGGTATACCTGCGCGTGGGCCGCATCGGCGGCGGCCAGCCCTTCGGCCAGATTGAGCACCTGCTGCCGGTAAGTCGCCGGCGCCGCCCAGATATGCTCGTTGCAGGCCTCTTCGTGCTCGAGTTCCTCGTGCTCATGCTCTTCGTGATGGTGCCCGGACGGCAGCAGCGCGATGCCCTTCGAGGCATCCACCACCGGCAGCGTCGGCAGGGAAGCCAGCACCGGCTCCAAAAACGCCTCGGCGCCGGCGCCGCTGACGAGCATCACGTCGGTCTGCTGCAAACGCTGCCGGTCGGCCGGCGTCATCTGATAATCGTGCAGGCACCCGGTGCGCGGCTGGACCAGACAGGTCAGCTCCACCCCTTCGGTGTCACCGATAATGTTCAGCGCGGCAATATACACCGGATAAAACGAGGCCGTGACCCGCAGGTCCTGCCCCTGCGCCGGCGGCACGGCGCCCTGCACGCCGGTGATCGCCGTAATCAGCACACAGGCCAGCAGGATCCCCGCCATCAGCAGCGCGGCGCGAATATACAGTTGCTTCAAAGGGACGTCTCCTTCCTTTTGGATAAAAAAGCCCGCCGCGGGCGCAAGGCGCTCTGCCTTGCCGGTGCGGACGGGCCTTTCGGTTTTTACAGATCAATGCGGCCGTACAGCACGGCCTTCTTTTCCGCCTCGGATTCCGTACGGGTCACCGGGGCAGAATCTTCCGCCGTCGGCATCGGATTGCTGCGGGGAATAAACTCCCGCACCTGCCGGGCCGGCCGCTCCGGCGCGATCGACAGGCGGCGCCCGCCGTCCTGCGCGCGGGCGGCGCGGTCTCCGCGCTCGCTGCGGTCTCCGCTGCGGTTTCTGCCGCCGCGGCCTCTGCCGCCTCGGCTTCTGCCGCGCTGTCCCCGGCTGCCGTTACCGCTGCGGTTGTTGTTTTCGCCGGTCTCGTCCCCGTCCTGCCGCGAGCCTTCAAGCCCGATCACGACGTGACGGCGGTCCTCGCTGCCGACGCTCCAGGACGTCACGCCTTCGACCTCCTGAATGGCGGTGTGGATGATGCGCCGCTCATACGGATTCATCGGTTCCAGCGACGCCTTGCGGCCGTTTTTGAGCACCTGGCGGGCTGTTTTCTGCGCCAGGTTGACCAGCACGGCCGCCCGCTTTTCGCGGTAATCGCCCACGTCGATGCTCAGGCGGTAATAGCCCTCCGCATAGCGGTTGGCAACCAGCCCGGTCAGATATTGCAGCGCGTCCAGCGTTTCGCCGCGGCGCCCGATGATAAAGCTGACGTTCTCCCCGGTCAGCTTCAGGGTGCAGCCGTCCTCTTTCTCTTCCACGTCGACGGCAATGCCCTGTGCGCCCATCTGTTCCAGCGTCTGTTTAAGATAGTCGCACGCCCTGGCGGCCGCCAACGCGCCGCGGGCCTTGTTGTCCGCCGCGGTAGCACGCACGACGGCTTCCGCCCCGCCGAACAGCCCGAGCACCTTCTTCTGCGGCTGCTGCAGCACCTCGAAGGTCAACTGATCCTCCGGCACACCCAGCTCTTCGGCAGCCAGCTGCCGGGCCTTTTCAATGGTATCCGCTTTAATGGTTACCTGCTTGTTCACGATGGTTCTTCCTTTCTTTTCCCGGAACGCCGCGTCTTACGGCTGTTCGTCCCGTTCCTCGTCCTGCGCCCCGCTTTCATCCGGCTCTTCATCCGGGTCCCGGTCCGGCGGCGTGTCTTCCGGCTTCGGCCTGGCGGGCGTCGGCTTCTTTTTGCCGGCCGCGGCTTGTGCCTTCCGCTCCCGGTCCAGCTCCGCCTGCTCGCGGGCATGTTCCTCCGCCAGCCGTTTTTTGTCCTCGGCTCTCTGCCGACGGCGTTCTTCATATTCGATCTCCGCCTGTTTGCGGATCTGCGCCGGATTATAGATTTTGTTGAGCAGCACGGTCTGCCCGATACCGATAATGTTGGAGAAGATCCAGTACATGCCCACGCCGCCCGGCACCGTAAAGGCGATGATCAGCGAAAAAGCGGGCATGCCGTACATCATCATGCCGTTGGTGCAGCCGGCGCCCGGCATATTCTGGTCGCCCATCGAGCCCTTCATATAATGCATCGACAAAAAGCTCATGGCAAACGCCGTCACACCGGACAGCAGCGGAATCAGCCACAGCAGGCTGATATCCGAAAAGCCGTTGCCCCACGGAATCTGCAGCAGCGAATATTTGCCGATCGAGAAGCTGTTGCGGATGGTCATCATCTCGTCGTAATAGGCGACGGCTTCTTCGGCGGTATACGCCGTTTTGCCCTCGGCGGACGCCGTCATATAATTGATAATCCGCTCTTTATTCTTGTCGGCCGCCTGCAGCATATTCAGCTCTTTGTAATAGCCGCCGAGTTTGTTCTTGCTCACCAGCACGGACTGATCCACGCTGTCCTTTTGATCGTAGAAAAGGCCGTTTTCGTCGGTATAGTTTTCCAGCTTGACCGCCTCCACCGCATAGGTGATGGCGTTCTCCGGGATCTCGGTCAGGTATTGCAGCGGATAATAAATGACCGCCAGCATACTGAACAGTACGACCATCTGCAGCAGCGTCGGCAGGCAGCCGCCCATCATGGAGACGCCCTCTTTTTGATACAGCTCCTGCTGCTTCTGGGCCATCTTCTGCTTGTCCTGCCCGTATTTCTTCTGCAGGCGTTCCAGCCGCGGCGCCAGCCGGGCCCGGTCCGCCGTGCTCTTCTGCGACTTCAAGCCGAAGGGGAACAGGAGGATCCGCATGATCAGCGTGATCAGCAGGATCGTGACGAAATAGTTTTTGACCAGCCCGTAAATGGCACGCATGAGCCAGCCTATCGGCGTGGCTAAAAAGCCCAAAAAGCCCAAAAAGTTCCCTCCGTTCGGCGCGGTGCGCCTGTTTATTTCTTCTTTTTCTTTTCCGGCACCGGATCATATCCGGAGCCGCCCCACGGGTTGCAGCGCAAAATGCGCCACACGGCCAGCGCGCAGCCCTTGATGACCCCGTGTACCTGAATTGCCTCGGCCGCATAGGCCGAGCAGGTCGGCGTAAAGCGGCACCGCGGCGGCGTATGCGCCGAGATGCCCTTCTGATACAGGCGTATCAGTTTCAACAACAGCCATTTCATGCCGAAACCACCCCGGCAGCCGTCAGCATTTGCCGCAGCACCGGCTGCAGCTGTGTGCTTTTCATTTGTAAAATGCGCGCGCGCGCGACCAGCACTACGTCCCAGTGCGCGCCGACGCCGGGCGATACCGCCCGGTACGCCTCCCGCAGCAGCCGGCGCGCCCGGTTGCGCTGCACCGCGCCACCCACTTTTTTGCCGGCCGTGATCCCGACCCGGGCATAGGGATATTTCGTGCGGCGGGCGTACAGCACCAGCGCCGGATGGATCTGCACCCTGCCGCGGTAATAGGCGGTGCGGAAA
>JAFWVC010000073.1 GCA_017518415.1 Clostridia bacterium | reverse complement strand
TGTTGGGCTGCTGTGAGCAGCGGGACTACACTCCCGAATGGAAGGAAAACCTGTTCTGCTCCTGCCACGCCTCCCAGTGGTCGTACCGGGAAGACAACGCCGACCTGCACAAACGCATTGACCGCGTGATCACCTGTACCGAAGCGGAACGGCAGACCGTGCAGCGCGAGCTGACTAGGCTTATGCCGTTCGACCTGCGCAAAACGGCCGTTTTCTTTAACCCGTTCGACCGGCCGATCCGCAAGGCGGTGCGGCTGATCATCACCTCGCCCGACCCGGACAAGCTGGAGCTGTGCGACGGCAACGGCAAGACGCTGCTGCATCAGGCCGTCATGCCGTACCGCAACGGTAAGATCTGGGAGTGGGACTATCTGGTCCTGCTCGACCTGCCGGCGTGCGGGTACAACAGCATCACCATCCGCAACGGCGACTTCCAGGCGGTCGAAAAGATGGAAGGCGACCTGCCGAAGGCGCCCCGCCGCCGCCGTACCGAAGGCCGCGCCTTCTCGATCGAGAACGAGTACCTGCGCTTGCAATTTGAGCAGGGCGACCTGGTCAGCATCCTGTGCAAGGATACCGGGGAGGAGCTCAAAGGCAAGACCGCCTTCAACATGGCGCGGTTCCATAAGTTCGGCAACATCGACGCCGGCGTGGTCATCAAGAATATCGAAGAGATCATCGACGCCCATTGGGATTATTACGCCGTTACCGAGACGGGGCCGGTGCGTTTCGCCGTGACGCTGTACGGCAAATGCGGCCCGCACCCGGTGCAGCAGACCATCTCGCTCACGGCCGGCTGCCGGCAGGTGGATTTTTCCACCGACGCCGACTGGAAAAAATGCGAAGGCTTCATGACGCTCGACGTGCCCTGCGAGCAGGTGGAAACGCTGTACGGCGGTATCCCCTTCGGCACCGAGGACCGCCGGGTGGATCTGGAGCATTACGCCGTCATCCGCGGCAAACAGATCTTTGATCCCGTCGGCGCGCTGCACCGCGCTATCGCCGGCCTGTTCTACGCCAAGGACTTTGCCGGCTATACCATGCAGCACACCTCGCTGGCGCTCGCCGCCGTGACCGGCGACCGCTATTTTATGTGGGACAAGGAGTATAACACTCTCGGCCACATTGTGCAGTACACCGTCGGCGATATGTACGACTGGATGATCCCGATGAACGACATCGCCTTCCGTTCCTTCGGCAAACACACCTTCACGCATACCCTGCTCGTCGGCCGGGGCGAACAGCCCCGGTACGAGATGCAGGCGCAGGCGGAAGCGCAACGCGCCCGCATCGAATACGTGCGCCCGGCGTGCGGCACCGAACAGCAGCAGAAGACGCTGCCCGAAAGCGCCTCTCTGCTGGCGGCGGAAGATCCGCGGGTGCGCGTATCCGCCTTCTACGGCAGCAACGGTAAAACGCTGCTGCGCGTATGGGAGGCGGCCGGCGACACCGTGAAGACGGCCGTGCAGTTGCCGGCGGCGTTCCAAACGGTCCGCCGTGTCGACGTGACGGGCCGCGCGCAGAAGGGCCCGGCACCGCGCGTCAAAGGCCGCGAGCTGACGCTGACCCTCCGCCCGCACGAGGTGCTGACCGTAGAGCTGGCATAAACAGGAGGCGCCGCCGGGCCCCGGCGGCGCCTCTCTTCCGCTTTTTTGCACATATTACTAAAAAATACGCAAAAAAAGAGCAATCTTACGATAATACGCCCTCTTTTTACGAAAGTAACGCTTGCAAATGATCGCAAAATATGGGATACTGAAAAGGGATATTGAACGGAAGAGAGAGGGAGCCGGCATGCGCAATAAGGTGACGATCGACGCGATCGCCGAACGGTTGGGCCTGTCGCAGGCGACCGTGTCCCGGGCGCTGAACGACAAATACGGCGTATCTGACGCGACGCGCAAGCAGGTGCTGCTGTGCGCGTATGAGCTGCAGTATGATTTTTCCGCTCTGCGCCGCACCGTCAGCCGTTCCGAACCTGCCGACTGCGTATGCGTGATCCTCAAACAAAGCGATTTGCTGGACCGCAGTTTTTACGGCGACGTTTTATACGGGATCGAGAATTACCTCAAGTCCAAAAGCTTCAGCCTGTATCTCTGCTTTGTGACCGATGATCAGCAGGCGCGCGTGCTGCTGGACGACAAGCGTTTCCGGCCGGACGGGTATATCGTTATGGGGCGTATCCCGCTGCAGGCCATTGTGGATATTTACGCCAAAGGGACGCCGATCGTCCTGCTGGATCCGTTTTATGCCGACCATACCGTCTGCCGGGTGGGGCTGAATAACGTAAAAGGCGGCGACGCCGCGGCGCAGTGTCTGATCCGCGCCGGGCATACCCGGGTGGCGTTTGTCGGCAACCCGGCCTACTCGTGCAACCCGGAGGACCGGTACGAAGGGTTCCGCCGCTGTGTTGAGCAGTATCCGGGCGTGCGGCTGCTGCCCTCGCCCGCAATGGACGAATCGCTTTTGTACGACGATCAGGTCATCCGGGCCCAGTTGACGGCGCCCGACCGGCCGACCGGCGTCTTCTGTGCGAACGACCGGGTGGCCTTCCGCGTGTATGAAATCGCGCGGGAACTCGGGCTCAGGATCCCGGACGATCTGTCCGTCGTCGGGTTTGACGACGTCGAAAAGTGCGACTGGGTCACGCCGCGCCTGACCTCGGTGCACGTGCCGCGGAACGATTTCGGGCGCATCGCGGCGCAGCTGATACTTGAAAATATTGCGGACCCGGCCACGCCGCAGCGCTCCGTCGTGCTGGAAACCGGGTTCACCGAGCGGGACTCGGTGGCCGGCCCGCCTTCATAAGGTCCGACGCGGGGAGGGATCGTCCCACCCGTTTCAGATAAACCGTACGTTAAAAGTCGCCGGGCTTTTCCGGGCCGGGCAACTTTTAAAGTGAGAAAAGGAGAGATTCATGATGAAAAAAGCGCTGACCTGGTTGTTGTGCGTTACCCTGCTGCTGACCTGTATGGCGGCCTGCCTGAGTTTTTCGGCTGCCGCCGAAACGAAGGTCAAACTGCTCGACCTGTACGCCCAGTACAAAGGCGGCCACTTCGAGGAGATCAACGACGGCCTGGGCTTTAAGGCCGACATGTCCGAAACCACGCCGGAGGGCTGGGGCTACCTGTATATCAACCTGGCCGAAGCCATTGAGACCACCCCGTACCTGGTGTATCAGTGCAACGTGTGCAACGGCGGCTGGTGCACCATCTGCCTGAACGGCTGGATCAACGGCAGCGAAGCCGTCAACCTGGAGAAGGACGGCGAACGCCACGTGTTCGACCTGCGCCCGTATCTGGAAGAGTACCCGTCCCTGTGCATCTGCCTGACCATGGAGTCCGAAATGGATTTCCCGCTGGCATACCTGACCGACACCGATGAAGACGGCAACGTGTTCGTTTACGTCAAGCCGACCCAGCCGCCGGTACCCGACGGGCAGGAAGGCCACATGCTCCGCTACGATATGCCCGCCTATACCGAGGACCATATCGAAGAGGATACCGGCTATCAGTGGCTGATGCATACGGACATCACCGCGGAACCGGGCGAAAACGGCAAAGGCTTCCGTCTGCGCCGCAAAGAGGGCTCCGATATAGCGGCCGCCAACATCGCGTGGGTCATCCCGTATGAAGAGATCGAAAAGACCCCGTACCTGATCGTCGACATCGGCAACGAAGGCCGGCCGGACGAAGGCCCGCAGGTCTCCATCTACGCGTATTGGGAGCACGTGGTCGGCAGCGGCGCGTATTTTGACGGCATGGGCAGCCGGAACCACGGCGCCAACGGCCTGAACGGCGTGAACGCCTTCAACCTCAAATACGCCGTGGACAACGTCAAGGAAGAGCTGCACGGTGACGACGGCATCGCCATCATCATCGCGCTGGACTGGTCCGCCGCCCGCTCTGACGGTACCGTGCTCGACGACCTGATCGTCAACGACGTGTACCTCATGGGTTGGGAAGACGGCTATGCCGGCGACGGCCTGTTCGTCGACATGGCCAAGACCGAGCCCACCGATCCGACCACCCCGAGCACCCAGAGCGGCACGCCCGCCACTCAGCCGACCGACAAGCCGGCCGACGGCGGTGAGAGCAAGGGCTCCTTCCCGTGGGTATGGGTCTGCGTGGCGGTCGGCGTCGTGGTAGTGGCCGCGGCTGTCGTGATCGTCATCCGGATGAAGAAAAAATAAAAAAAGCAAGGTCCTTCTGTGCAAGCGTCCCGCACCGAACCGGTGCGGGACGCTGCCTTTTTACGGGTTCCGGTCTTCCAAATTTCGCAAATTTTGTTGCAAAGGTTTTTGTTGCAACGCCGCGGCGGATATGATACGCTGAAATAGAAGAGAGCGACCATGCGCGCCGCCCGGTTACGACAAAAAAGGAGAGGAAAAAATCATGCTGAAAAAGACGTTATCCTGCCTGTTGTGCGCCATGCTGCTGCTGACTCTGCTGGCGGCGGCGGTCCCCGCGGCGGCGGACGACAATTATTATCGGTTCAAGGCTACCACCTCCGGCTGGCACGATTCCGACGGCGGTTACTACGCCACCGGCATCCAGATCGAGGCCGGCAAGGACGAGTACGAGATCATTCTGACCGAGCATGAATCCGGCGTCAACCGCTGCCTGTGGTCCACCTTCAACGAGATCGTGATGGACTACCCCTTCCTGTGGATCGAGATGGAGAACCCGGACGCGGCAGAGAAGATCACCATCAGCAAATATTGGGACATGGAGCCCGAGCTTGAGATCCCGGTCCAGGAGGGCCTGTACTGCGTGCATCTGTACGAGCTGCTGCTCGAACAGGACACCATCGGCTACACCTACATCGTCCCCTACGTCAAAAAGGACCAGACGCTGACCATCAAGCAGATGTACCTGTCTGCCACCGATGAAAACGGCGATATCTACGTCATGCCGACGCAGCCGCCGGTGCCCGACGGGCAGGCCGGCCACATGATCCGCTACGATATGCCCGCCTATACCGAGGACCACGTGGAGGAGGATACCGGGTACAGCTGGCTGATGAGCGAGGGCTGCGACGTCGTCCCCGGTGCGGACGGCAAAGGCTTCACGCTGGCCCGCGCCGACGGGTCGGACCTGCCGGCGATCAACATCGCCTGGGTCGTGCCGTATGAGCAGCTGGCGCAAACGCCGTACCTGGTCGTCGAGATCGGCAACGAAGGCCGCCCGGACGAGGGCCCGCAGGTCGCCATTTACTCCTACTGGGAGCACGTGGTCGGCAGTCTGGCCGTGTTTGACGGCATGGGCAGCCGGAACCACGGCGCCAACGGCCTGAACGGCGTCAACGCCTATAACCTGAAGTACGCCGTCGATAACGTCAAGGAAGAACTGCACGGCGAGGACGGTATCGCCATCATCATCGGGCTTAACCTGGCCAACGCCCGTACCGACGGCACCGTGCTGGACGAACTGGTCGTGAAAGACGCATACCTGATGGGTTGGGAAGACGGCTATGCCGGCGACGGCCTGTTTGTGGATATGGACCTGACTGCCCCGACCGATCCGACCACCCCGAGCACCCAGAGCGGCACGCCCGCCACTCAGCCGACCGACAAGCCGGCCGACGGCGGCGAGAGCGAGGGCTCCTTCCCGTGGCTGATCGTCGGCATCGTGGCCGCGGTCGTGGTTGTCGGCGTGGTGGTCGCCGTGATCGTGATCAAAAAGAAGAAATAACCGTATTTCTCTCTTTTCGGGAGAATGACGTCTTCTCTTTCAGCAGGTCCCCGGGCCGTCGTGACGGCCCGGGGACCTTGCTTTTCGACGGCAAAAAGCGGAGCGGGCCATCGGTCCGCTCCGCTTACTCTGTATAGGAAACCCGCGCCTTATTCCTGCAACAAAGCCAGCAGCTGCTCGCGGGAAACCGAATCGAGCAGCCCGCCGCCGACCGGGACGATCTGCCCGGCCAGCCGCCGTTTGGCCTGTTGCAGCAGCAGGATTTTTTCCTCCACCGTGCCTTTCAGCAGCAGGGTATATACCTGCACCGGGCGCGTCTGGCCGATCCGGTGGGCCCGGTCGGTCGCCTGGTCCATCACGGCGGCGTTCCACCACGGGTCGTAATGGATCACGACGTCGGCGCCGGTCAGGTTCAGTCCGGTGCCGCCCGCTTTGAGGGAGATGAGCATCACGGGCACGTCGTCCCCGTTGAAGGCGTCCACCATTGCGGCGCGGCGCGGCTTGGGCGTGTCGCCCTGCAGCAGATAATACCGGTGGCCGGCCCGGCGCAGCCGTTCACCGATGCGCTGCAGCATCGAGGTGAACTGGGAAAACAACAGTACCTTGTGCCCGCCGGCAACGGCCTCCTCCAACAGTTCCAGGCAGGCGTCCAGCTTGGCGCTGCCGCCGGTGTAATCACCGTAACACAGCGACGGGTCGCAGCAGATCTGCCGCAGCCGGGTCAGCGCGGCGAGGATCTCCGGCTTGCTGCCGGTGTCCCGCAGGCGGCCCCGGGCTTCAAGCAGCTGGGCCTGGTACAGCTTTTTCTGCGTGTCGTCCGGGACGGCGTAGCGGATGGTCTGCATTTTGGGCGGCAGCTCCTGCAGCACCTCCTCCTTGGTGCGCCGCAGGATGAAGGGCGCGATGTGCCGGTGCAGCAGTTGAGCGGCTCGTTCGTCCTTGTCGCGGATGATCGGCTTTTCGTACCGTTCGCGGAACTTCTGGTAGGAGAACAGGAAGCCCGGCATCAGAAAATCGAAGATGCTCCACAACTCGCTGAGCCGGTTTTCCAGCGGAGTGCCGGTCAGCGCCAGCCGGCACGGGGCTTGCAGCGCCTTGACGGCCCGGGCGTTCTGGGTGGCGTGGTTCTTGATATACTGTGCCTCATCCAGGATGACGGCGGTCAGCGGCCGGGCCTGATACCAGGCAAGGTCGCGTTTGAGCAGGTCGTACGAGGTGATCAGCAGATCGGTCGGCTTGTCCGACTCCAGCAGCGCGCGCCGCGCCGCGGCCGCCCCGTACACGGCGGTCACCCGCAGCGAGGGGGTGAACTTGTGCGCCTCATGCTCCCAGCTGAGCACCAGCGACGCCGGGCAGACCACCAGCGCCGTCCCGCCCGAGGCGGGGCCTTTCTGCGCTTGCAGCAGGGTGAGCACCTGCAGCGTTTTGCCCAACCCCATATCATCCGCCAGAATGCCGCCGAAACCGCAGCGGGTCAGCGTTTGCAGAAACGCCACGCCGCGCTTTTGATAGGTCCGCAGCAGCGGTTCCAGATCTTCCGGAATGTCGGCCGGCTCGGCCGCCGCCGAGCGGACCGTTTTGAGCAGTTGTTCGGCGGCGCTGTCGGCACTCCATCCGGCGCCGCCGGCGTCTAATCTGTCTTGCAGCAGCAGCGCCCGGCAGGAGGGCAGCCGGCGGCCCGGCTGGGTCAGGGTGCGTTCGTCGACGCCGGCCTGTTCCAGCGCGGCCAGCGTGCGTACCAGCTGGCCGTCCCGCAGGTCAACCAGCTGGCCGTTTTGCAGGCGGTGGAAGGTGCGCCGCCGCCGGAAGCTGCTCCACACCGCCAGCAGCTCTTCCCGGGACCAGCCCTCCGCTTCGGCGGAAAGTTCCAGCAGCCCGCCGTCCAGATGCAGGCCCACCTGCAGCACCGGTTGGCGGTGCAGGGCCGGCAGCGGCTCGCCGTTTTCGGCGACGAAGACGGTGCCCAGCCGCTGCAGGACCGGGAAGGCGCGCGCCAGAAAGGCGTCCAGCTCCGCTTCGGTGCCGGTGACGGAAAAACGGGCGTTTTCCCGCTGCGGGAACAGCGAGCACAGTTCGGAGAACAAGATCTGCTCCTGCGGCAGGTTGCGGCGCAGGTCCCGCTGCGCATCCAGCAGCGCGACCGACCGGTCACCGTAGCGCACGCGCACGTCGGCTGTCAGGCGGTCCGGGCTCGGGTATTCCAGATAAAACTCGGCCGCCAGAGCCGGGGGCAGGCAGCGCAGCAGGGCGGCCGTGTCGCCCTGCAGCTGCAGATAGGGCGATATCTGCGGCCATACGGTGTCGCAAAAATCCGGCAGATCGGCCTGTGCCCAGAATTGCCGCCGGCCGGACGCGGCCAACGCCTGTAAAAACGGCAGCATCCGGTGCGCAAAAGCCGCCGAACAGCGGTAAAGCGTTTGTTCATACAGCAGAGAAGGCGCGCATAAGCCCGGCAGCAGGGCAAAAGGCCCGGTGCGCAGCAGCAGGCCGCCGGGCAGCGTTTCCACCGTCAGCGGCAGCTGCGGATCCCCGGCGGTGATTTGCAGCGGTGTGCGCGCCCCGCCGGGGCCGTACAGCAGCAGGCCGTCCGGCGGCAGCCAATCCAGCAGCAATTCCCATTCGGTGTCGTTGAGCGGGACGTCAGAGGCCGTGCCGTCCGCGGCGCGGCGGGTGGCCAGCGCGGTCAGCCCTTCCAGCAGCGGGCGGTCCTGCGCGGCGATGGCGGCCGGTGTGTGGACGAAGGGGGCGGATTGCCCGTACCCGGCGGTCTCGCCCGTCTGCATCCGCAGGCAGAAAGCGACCCAATCCTGCACCAGAAACGGGTGCGCCGTGCCGACGGCCAACGTCAGCACGGGGCCGCCGCGCACCGTCAGCAGCACGCTCAGCCGTTTGGTTTCGGCCGGGACCGGCGTTTCCCGCCGGTAGGTTTGCAGCAGCTGCGCGGCCGCTGCGTCGGTGTGTACCTGCGCCGGGGCCGCCGGCTGCATTCCCAGCATATCGGCGTAATATTTATGTACCAGCAGAGCCAGCACGTGCTCGCAGACGGGGTCCTGCGCGCCGCAGGTACAGTCGGTCAGGCACAGCGCGCCCTTTTCGTCAAAGGCGGCGCGCGCCTGCCCGTCCTGCGCGCGGCCGTGCACGGCGGCCTGCCAGAGGGCGGCGAAAGGCGGCTGCGCCGTGCAGGATACCTGCGTGACGCCGCCGGCGTCGTAACAGGCGACGCCGCGCAGATACCGCTGGCGGCTGCCGGCCAGCTGTTCAATTTTATGGAGCGAAAAAACGGACATAACGGGCCTCCTCAGGTAACGTTCCGGAACTTTCAGTATACACGAAAAAAAGTGAAAAAGCAAGGGCTTTGCCGGAAAAGACCTTGTTTTTCGGCCGAAAGTATGGTATGATAGCGGCACAAAAAGGGAAAAAGGAGAGAAGCGCATGAAACGTCTGATCCAATGGGCTTGCATGTGCATGGCGTTGTTACTCTGTCTGGGCGGCTGCACGGGGCCGGCCGCGCCGGGCACTTCATCCGACGTGTCGTCGCCGGCCGGCCAACCGGGGACGGAGCCGACAAACGGGAAATTCGACACCATCGGTTACTATGCGTTTTCGGCCAACTCGTCGCTGTTGGATTTTTACGTAGCCTGCCATCTCGATACCATCGAATTGCTGGATGTCGGCTGGTTTTATAACGCCGACGATCCGGCCTTCGACGACTATTATAAAGGTCTGGCCGCCGGCATCAAAGAGGCCCGGCAAAAAGGGCTGAAGGTGCTGGTCGTCCTGCTGACCAATCTGGAACAATGGAAAGGGCCGGGCGTGGCCGGCAACGGGCAGGGCAAGGTGTTTGACCCGGCGGATGAGGAAAAGATGGCCGAGCGTCTGTCGTACATCGAAAACGCCATTCAGCGCTGCGCGGAGGCCGACGCGTTTTCGCTCTTTGCCGGGGACCCGGGCGGCGTGCTCGGCATCAACGCCCCGGGCGGCGTTGAATATTACGTCGACATGGGGCGCAAGGTGCACGAGCTGGTCAAGCAGCACGCGCCGCAGGCGCAGTTCAACCTGAACCTGTGGGCTATGGCGCAGTACGACCGCTCCTGCAACAACCCGGGCACGGTGGAGTTCTGGCACGGTGAGACGACGCTGGCCCGTCAGCTCATCGCCATGCCGGATCTGTTCGGCAGCGACCTGGGCG
>JAFWVC010000072.1 GCA_017518415.1 Clostridia bacterium | reverse complement strand
GAGCCAGGATCAAACTCTCTAAAAAACGGTATATTCTCTTCCCTTGCGGAAAGGAAATATCTCTTTCAGAGTCTTTTGGCTCTTTGTACGCTTGCGCGTTTTTTGTACAGTCTCTCAACTGCCCGGATACTCGTGGTATCTCTTTGAATTAACGGGTCGTTTCTTTCGTTTTCACGTTGTTTTGTTTTCAAGGTCCATGTGTTCGGTGTCCCGTTTTCCCGGTGGGAAAACAGAGCCGTCCACGCACCCCCTCTCGAGGGCGCTTTGCTATCATATCAAACTTTTCCTCCTTTGTCAATACCCTTTTTTAACTTTTTATCTTCTTTTTTTCTCCCCCTCTTTTCTCCCTCCTTCCGTTGCGTTTCTTATGGTTTTTTCGGGATATTTTTTATTTTCCTACTTTTCAAAAGCAAAAAATCTGTTATACTATTATTATACATTTGTATTCGGCTGAACGAAGGATGTGAACACCTTTTATGTGCGGACTTTGCGGATTTACGGGCGAAGTAATCAACCGGGATCAGATCCTGCGTCAAATGGCGCAATCCATCACCCATCGCGGCCCCGACGCGGAGGGATACTATACCGATGAACAGATTGCCATGGGGTTCCGGCGGCTGAGCATCATCGACCTGGAAACGGGCAGCCAGCCTTTGACGAATGAGGACGGCTCGCTGGTGCTGACCTTCAACGGCGAGATTTACAATTACAAGCAGCTGCGCGGTGAACTGCTGCAAGCCGGCCACCGCTTTGCCACCGAAAGCGACAGCGAAGTGCTGCTGCACGGTTTTGAACAATGGGGCGAGGAGTTGCTGCCGCGGCTGCGGAGCATGTTTGCGTTTGCTATATGGAACAAAAAGGACCGCACCCTTTTTCTGGCGCGGGATCCGTTCGGCATCAAGCCGCTGTATTACACCCGGCTGCCAGACGGCCGGCTGCTGTATGCCTCCGAGATCAAATGCCTGCTGCTGCACCCGGATTTTGAAAAGCGTTTCCGGCCTGAGGCGTTGGACCGCTACCTTTCTTTTCAATATTCCTTCCCGCGGGAGACGTTTTTTCAGGACGTCTACTGCCTGCAGCCGGGCCATTATCTGTGGTACCGGAACGGCGATGTGGCCGAGACCCGGTACTGGGAAGCCGTGTTTGATCCGCAGCAGGACATGACGCTGGACGAGGCGGTCGACCGGATCGACGCCGCTTTTACCGATTCGGTCGAGGCGCATCGCATCGCCGACGTAGAGGTGGGGTGTTTCCTGTCCGGCGGGGTGGATTCCTCCTTTGTGGCCTCCTATTTCGGCGGGCAGAAGGCGTTTACCGTCGGTTTCGACAACGGCCTGCATTACAATGAAACGCAATACGCGGCCGAACTGGCCGAGCAGCTGCACATCGACCACTACAAAAAACTGATTACAAAAGAAGAATACTGGGACGCCGTGCCTAAGGTCCAGTACGCGCTGGACCAGCCGCTGGCCGACCCGGCCTGCGTGGCGCTGTACTTTGTATCCCAGCTGGCGGCGCAGCACGTCAAGGTAGTCCTGTCCGGCGAGGGGGCGGACGAACTGTTCGGCGGCTACCGCATTTACAACGAGCCGTTCTCGCTGGCCGGCTACCAGAAACTGCCGCGCGGGTTGCGCCGGCTGCTGGCTCGTCTGGCGCAGGCGCTGCCTTTCCGGTTCAAAGGCAAATCCTTTCTGGTGCGCGGCTCCAAAACGTTGGAAGAACGTTTTATCGGCAACGCTTACATGTTTGACAAAAGAGAAAAGGCCCGGCTGCTCAAAGATATCCCCGCAACCGACCCGGCCGAACAAACGGCTGCCTGGTACACGCGCTGCAGCGGGATGGACGACGTGACCCGCATGCAGTATTTGGATATCAACTGCTGGATGGTGGGCGATATTCTGCTGAAAGCCGACCGCATGAGTATGGCTCACTCGCTGGAACTGCGGGTTCCCTTCCTGGACAAAGAGGTGTTTGCCGTGGCCGCCCGCGTACCTGCCAAGCACCGCATCGGCGGCGGCACGACGAAGTACGCCATGAGGCTGGCGGCGCAGCGGCACCTGCCGAAGCAGTCCACCGAACGGCCGAAGCTGGGCTTCCCCGTGCCGGTGCGCGTATGGCTGCGGCAGCAGGATTGCTACGACAAAGTCAAAGAGGCTTTCCTGTCCCCGGCGGCAGAGCAGTTCTTCCATACCGG
This sequence comes from Clostridia bacterium, assembly GCA_017518415.1. Taxonomy (GTDB): domain Bacteria; phylum Bacillota; class Clostridia; order Oscillospirales; family Acutalibacteraceae; genus RGIG6098. Next base: position 223 of record JAFWVC010000072.1, on the reverse strand, counting down.
CGAGTTGATGAGGTTTCTGGACGAGCATTTTGCCGGCAAGGCGGACAACAGCCGCAAAATCTGGACCGTATACGCCTTTTTGGTGTGGTACCGTCTGTATTTTTCCGAAACCTGACACGTGCGGCATAACAAAAAAGGCCCTCCCCGGCGGGGAGGGCATTTTTTTCATATATCCAGCAGCAGGGCCGCGTACCCCTGCGCCGGCAGCGGGGCGGCGCCCGTC
>JAFWVC010000071.1 GCA_017518415.1 Clostridia bacterium | reverse complement strand
GGCGTCGGCAAAACCGCCATTGCCGAAGGGCTGGCGCTGCGCATCGCGGCCGGCAACGTGCCGCCCCGCCTGCGGGAAAAGCAGATCTATCTGCTGGACCTGACGGCGCTGGTGGCCGGCACCCAGTTCCGCGGGCAGTTCGAAAGCCGCATCAAAGGCCTGATCGACGAGGTCAAGGCGGAGGGCAACGTCATCCTGTTCATCGACGAGGTACACAACCTGGTCGGCACCGGGGACGCCGAAGGTTCCATGTCGGCGGCCAACATCCTCAAACCCGCCCTTTCCCGGGGGGATTTGCAGGTCATCGGCGCGACTACCTTCCAGGAATACCGCAAACACATCGAAAAGGATGCCGCGCTGGAGCGCCGTTTCCAGCCGGTAACAGTAGAAGAGCCCTCGATCGAAGAGGCTACCGAGATCCTCAAGGGCGTGCGCAGCTATTACGAAGCGTACCACGGCGTCAAACTGACCGACGAAGTGCTCAAAAGCGCCGTCAAGATGGCCGAACAGTATATTACCGACCGCTATCTGCCGGACAAAGCCATTGATCTGCTGGATGAGGCCTGCGCCGCCGCCACGCTGGAAAACCCCACCGTAGACGCCTACGCCAAGGCTCTGCTGCAGGAACAAGCGCTGCAAAAGCAGGAAGAAGAAGCCATGTCGCAGGAAACGGTCGATTACGAAAAACTGGCCAACATCCGGGCGACGCTGGCGCAGCAGCAGCAAAAAATCGAGCAGCTGCGCCCGCAGGCAACCGCCTGCCCGGTCACGCAGGACCATCTGGCCAGGGTGATCGAACTGTGGACCGGCATCCCCGCCGCCAAGATCCGGCAAAACGAGCTGGCGCAGCTGGCCGATCTGGAAAACGCGCTGCGCGCCCGCATCATCGGGCAGGATGAGGCGGTGGCGCTGGTCGCCGCCGCGATCCGCCGCAGCCGGGTACACATCTCTCCCCGGCGGCATCCGGCCTCCTTCCTCTTTGTGGGGCCGACCGGCGTGGGCAAGACCGAACTGGTCAAGGTGCTGGCACAGCAGTTGTTCCACACGCCGGAAACGTTGATCCGCCTGGATATGTCGGAGTTTATGGAAAAGCACGCGGTATCCCGCATCGTCGGCTCACCGCCGGGATACGTGGGCTACGACGAGGCCGGCCAGTTGACCGAAAAGGTGCGCCGCAAGCCGTACTCGGTGCTGCTGTTCGACGAAATCGAAAAGGCGCACCCGGACGTGCTGAACATTTTATTGCAGATCCTGGATGAAGGGCGCATCACCGACGCCCACGGCCGGGTGGTCAATTTTGAAAACACCGTCATCGTCATGACGTCCAACGCCGGCAGCCAACAGAACGACACCCTGATGGGTTTTGGCCGCACGGCGGCGCAGACGTCGAAGGAAAAGGCTCTCAAAGCGCTGGCTGACTTCCTGCGGCCCGAGTTTATCGGCCGGATCGACGAGATCGTCTGCTTCTCTCCCCTGACGATGGAAAACTTCAAGGCCATCGCGCGGCTGATGCTCGGCGAGCTGGCCGGTCCGCTGGCGGAGCGCGGCATCACCCTGCAATGGGACGACGCCGTCACCGCCCGGCTGGCGGAGCGCTCCTTCGGCGGCAAGCGGGGCGCGCGGGACCTGCGCAACACGGTGCGCCGCGAGGTGGAGGACCGTATCGCCGCCCTGCTGGTGCAGCGGGCGGAACAACCGCCGGCCCGGATCCTTCTGGCGGCCGGTGAAGACGGCCTGACGGTCACGGCGGAATAAGCAAAAATAAAAAAGCCGGTTCGTAAGAACCGGCTTTTTTATTTCAGCACGAAGGAGCATTGGCGCGCATAAATGATTTTGTAACAGAGGTAGGACGCCGCCGTCGTGATCAGCCACGAGATCGGATAGGAAAGATACAGCCATTCTATCGAATGGAAGGAAGCAAAAACAGTATAGATCCATATCACGCGGAAGACGCATGCGCCCAGCAGCGATACGATCATCGACGTAACGGAGTAACCGATGCCGCGCAGCATCCCGCTCATAACCTCCATCGTACCGCAGAAAAAATACGGCAGGCCGACGTAGATCAGCCGGATCATGCCTGCGTCGATAACGGCCGGACTATCGGTATAGACCCACAGCAGATCTCTTCCGAATAAAAAGCAAATAGCGGAAATAAGGATCCCCACTACCGTTACCAAAACCAGGCAATGCCGGCAGACCGTCTTTACACGCCCGAACTCACGCGCGCCGTAATTCTGCCCGGCGAAGGAGATGGCCGCATGATAAAACGCGTTCATCGCGATATAGATAAACCCGTCTATATTGGAGGCGGCGGTGTTGCCGGCCATCACCGTATCCCCGAAAGAGTTGATGGAGGACTGTATCAGCACATTGGACAAGGAAAAAACCACGCTTTGCAGCCCCGCGGGGATACCTATGGAGACGATGGAAACCAGCCGGGCGCGCTCTATGCGAAGTTTGCGCAGTTCCAGGCGGCAGCAGCCGGTGTCGCGGCAAAGCAGCACGATCACCAGGGCGGCGGACAGATACTGCGAGAGGATCGTCGCAAGGCCGACGCCCGCCACACCGATGCCGCAGACCACCACGAAAAACACGTTCAGCGTCACGTTGACCAACCCGCTGATCACAAGAAAATACAGCGGGTGCCGGGTATCGCCCTGCGCACGCAGCACCGCCGCACCGTAATTGTAAACCATCTGCGCCGGCATGCCGACAAAGATGATCTTCATATACAGCGTAGAAAGATCTATGACGTTGGCCGGCACGCTCATCAGCGACAGCAGCGGCCTTGCCAGCAGAAAGCCCGCGACAAACACCGCCAGGCCCAGCAGCACGCTCAGCGCAATGGAGGTGTGCACAATGCCGGAGGCAATTTCCTTACGCCCGCCGCCCAGCGCCTGCGAAAGCGCCGCGTTGGTACCTACCGAAAGCCCGATAAAAAGCCCGACCAGCAAAAAGGTCAAAGACCCCGTTGAGCCGACGGCGGCCAGCGCGGTATCCCCTACAAAACGGCCGACGACCACGGTATCCGCCGCATTGTAGAGCAGCTGCAGCACGCCCGTGGCCATCACCGGCAGCGCAAACGTCAGAATCTTTTTCAGCAGCGGGCCGGTGGTCATATCCATTTTATTATTTTTTTGTAAGGCCTGATCCATAAAACACCCGTTTGTTTTTTTATTTTACCTTTTTCTATTATAATCCGACGCCGGAAAATGTCAATCGGGCTATATAAAAAGCGCCCCGCGGGGCGCTTTTTTGCGTCAGCCTTTGGCGTCGTACCACGTACGGCCGACGTGCACGTCGGTCTCCAACCGGACGGACAGGGTCGCGGCCCGCTCCATCTCCTCGGCCAGCAGAGCCGCCGCGCGCAGCGCCTCTTCCTCCGGGGCTTCGACGATCAGCTCGTCATGGATCTGCAGCAGCAGCCGGGCCTGCATCTTTTCCTCCCGCAGGCGGCGGTATACCCGCACCATCGCCAGCTTGATGATATCGGCCGCCGTGCCCTGGATAGGCATGTTGCGGGCCACCCGCTCCCCAAACTGCCGCTGCACCGCGTTGGAGGAGGACAGCTCCGGCAACGGCCGGCGCCGGCCGAACAGCGTGCAGGCGTACCCCGTATCCTTCGCGGTGCGGATCAGGCCCTGCATAAACCGATCCACCGCGGGATAATGCTTCAAATACCCTTCGATATACCCGGCGGCCTCCCGGTAGGACACGCCCAGATCCTCCGCCAGCGAATGCGCGCCGATACCGTACACGATGCCGAAGTTGACCGCCTTGGCGCGCGAACGCATCAGCGGCGACACCAGCGACTCCGGCACGCCGAAAACCTGTGAGGCCGTCACGCGGTGGATGTCGGTGCCGTCGCGGAAGGCCTGCGTCATAGCGGGATCCTGCGCCATGTGGGCCAGCACCCGCAGCTCGATCTGCGAATAATCGGCGTCACACAGCGTCCATCCGTCCCGCGCAACGAAGAAGCGGCGCATCTCCCGCCCGAGCGGCTGGCGCACGGGGATATTCTGCAGGTTCGGCTCCGTGGAAGAGATGCGGCCGGTACGCGTTTCCGTCTGGTTGAAGGTGGTATGGATGCGCCCGTCGGCGCCGATCTGTTTGAGCAGGCCCTCGCAGTAGGTGGAACGCAGTTTGGTCAGCGACCGGTATTCCAGCAGTTTGGCCACCGCCGGAGAACAGTATTTCAGCTTTTCCAGTACGTCGGCATTGGTGGAATATTCGCCGGATTTGTTCTTTTTGCCGGCCGGCAGCCCCATATCCTCAAACAAAGCCTTGCTCAACTGCTTGGGCGAGTTGAGGTTGAAGGAATAGCCGACCTCTTCCCAGATCTCACTCTGTAAAGTATCAATGCTTGTCAGCAGAGATTGACCGAAAGCCGCGATACCGGCGGCGTCCGCCCCGATGCCGTCGAGCTCCATGGCGGCGAGCACCTCGGCCAGCGGCAGCTCGATCTGCTGCAGCAACTCCTGCTGCCCCTGCCGCGTCAACTCGCGATCCAGCGCCGCGCACAGCTCCGGCAGCGCCGCGCACAGGGCGGCGGCCTGCTCCGCACACGGGACGTGATACAGCAGCATCAGGCGCGGCAGCAGATAGCCGGAGGCCAGCGGATCCAGCAGATAGGCGGCAAGCAGCGTGTCCATCTTCAAGTTGACAAGCTGTTTACCTTTGCAGATACACTCCTTGTAGACCGGCTTGCAATCGTGCGTATATTTGGCAACAGCCGGGTCGGCCAGGATGTCAAAATACTCCGGTTCCTCCCCGGTGCCGCCGAACAGATGCCCGGAGCCGTCACACAGCAGGATTTGATCCGCCGTGCGCAGAAAATAAGCGCTGCCGCTGCCCCGGCAGGCGGCGTATGCGCCGGCAAAGGGCTGCGGTTCCGGCGTAACGGCTACGGCGGCTGAGGCGGCGGGCCGGACCGGTTCAGCCTGCAGCAGAGCGGACAGGCCCAGCTTGTCCATCCATTTGAACAGCTCCAGCCTGGTCAGCAGGCGCACCAGCTGCGCGGCCTGCATCGGCTTCTGGCGATACTGCCCGATGTCGGTATCAATGGGCGCCGTGCAGCAGATGGTGCCGAGGGTCAGGCTCATCCGGGCGCTTTCCTCCCCCTGGATCAGCTTGGCGCGCACCGAGGGCGTCATGGTAAAGTCGTCGAGGCGGCGGTACAGTTCCTCCACCGTGCCGCTTTGCAGCAGCAGGTCGGTAGCGGTCTTCTCACCGATGCCGGGCACGCCGGGGATGTGGTCGCTGCTGTCCCCCATCAGGGCTTTGAGCTGGATCAACTGCGGCGGATCCAGCCGGTATTTTTCCCGTACGGCGGCCGGATCGTACCGGACGGTTTCCGGCTGACCGGCCTTGGTGGAGGCCAGCAGTACCTCCACCGTGTCGCTGACCAGCTGCAGAGCGTCCCGGTCGCCGGTGGCGAGGGTACAGCGATGGCCCTGCGCGGTGCAGGCGGCCGCCAGCGTACCGAGGACGTCGTCCGCCTCGTACCCGGGACACTCGACAACGGTGCAGCCCAGCCCGGCCAGGATCTGCTTGACCGGTTCAAACTGTTCCAGCAGTTCCGGCGGCGTGGCGTGACGGCCCGCTTTATATTCGGAGTACAATTCATGCCGGAAGGTGGGCGCATGCACGTCGAACGCCGCGACGACGCCGTCCGGCTGCGTCATGTCGCGCAGTTTTTGCAGGATGTTGAGAAAGCCCACCACCGCGTTGGTGGGCTGCCCTTCCTTGGTAGAGAGCAAACGGATCCCGTAAAAGGCCCGGTTGATGATACTGTTGCCGTCCAAGACCAGCAGATGCATCTTTTTTGTCCCCTTTTTATCTACAACTCTTTTATAGTATACCAATTTCCGCCGCAAAAAGCAATATGATTATGCAGGCAGAGCCGCTTCTCCCCCGGTTTGCGGAACCAGGCCGAAGGTCAGCGCCGCCCCGCACAGCATCAGCAACAGCAGGCGCAGCGTTTCCGTCCCGGCGGCCGCCGGCAGCAGCGAATATAGCACCCACACCAGTGAGGCGGCCGTAAGCCCCAGAGTAAAGGCCTCCGCCACGGCGCCGAAGCGCCGGAACAGGTACCCCGCCGCCCGCAGCGACAGTACGCCGACGAGCAGCGCCGCCCCGATGACCGGCAACAGTGCCAACCATTGCCGCTGACGGATCAGCGTCAACAGCGGGCCGTACCAGCCGAGCGACAACAGCAGCATCGAGCAGCTCACACCGGGGACCACGGTGCCGACGGCGATGATGCCGCCGCACAGCAGCCGCTGCGGCAGCGACAGAGCGGCGCCCTGCGCCCCCTGCCCCGGCAGACAAAGCAGCAGAGCCAACGCCATCCCGGCCGCCGCGGCCGCCGCCGCACGCCCGGCCGGCGCGCCTCGC
>JAFWVC010000008.1 GCA_017518415.1 Clostridia bacterium | reverse complement strand
GATTCATTCACGCCGGTAAACGGCAGGCTCCACGCCGCTGCGCCGAACCAATCGTACAGATAATGCAGGCCGGTGCCCGCCAGCATCGCAAAAACGAACCCGCACCCCTGCCACCAGTTGACCTTCTTTTTCATCGTTTTCCCTCCGACAGACCTTTTGGATAGTATATGCAGTCCGCGGGGATTTTTTGGCCAGAGGATTGAAAAACGCCCGTTTTTACGCTATACTGATGGAAGAAAAGCAAAAAAAGCCGGGTGCGCCAACGCTCCCCGGCGCCCGAAAACGGAGGGTCGCTATGAAAAACACCGTAAAAGCGCTGATCGAGATCCCGCTCCACTCCAAAAACAAGTACGAGGTGGACGAAAAGACGGGCAAGATCCACCTGGAACGGGTCCTGTACGCGTCGATGGTCTATCCCGCCGAATACGGGATCATCGAGGGCACGCTGGCGCCGGACGGCGACCCGCTCGACATCCTTGTCATCAGCGACAACCCGACCTTCCCCGGCTGCTACGTGCCCGCCCGGGTGCTGGGATACCTGGAAATGACCGACGGCGGCAAGGTCGATTACAAATTGATCTCGGTGGTGGACTGCGACCCCCGGTACGCCGATTATCACGACCTGCACGAGCTGCCCGACTTTGTGCTCAAAGAGATCAAAAACTTTTTCGACAACTACAAGGTTTTGCAAAAGGTCGAGGTCACGACCGGTGAGTATCACGGCAAACGCGCCGCCATGCAGATCATTGAGGAATGCAAAAAAAGATACGCGGAAAAAAAGTGAGTCCCGCGCGGCGGCGGGGAAGACGCCTCGCCGGAAAAGCGGTTTTTCTATACGGCCGTTAATTTTTCTACTCATTTATACTCTTTGTATTCTTTTTTGCCGGCAGGAACGGCGTTGTTGATAAAAATCTCCCCGCCCAACCGGCGGAGGGCACACAAAAAAGCACTTGCAGCCGCAAGTGCTTTTTCTATGCCGTTTTGCCGGCGGGCGTCACCGGGCGGGCGGCAGCAGATCCGTCAGCTTTTTGGAATAGAGAAAATCGCGCACCATCGTATCGAACGCGCGCCAGAACGGCAGCGTCCGGCAGCCGTCGGCCCGCGGGCAGGGCGCGGCGTCGGCGGTCAGGCAGGCGATGGGGGCCAGCGTGCCCTCCATCCGCTCGACGATCTCGCCGACGGCGTATTCCTCCGGCCGGCGGCAGAGGATATATCCGCCGCCTTTGCCGCTCGAACCCTTGATAAACTTGCCCCTGACCAGCTCCCGCACGATGCTCTCCAAGTATTTTTTGGATATCTCCTGCCGCGCGGCAATGTCTTTGAGCGGCACGTACGTCCCCTGCGGCTGCTCCGCCAGATCGAGCATCACGCGCAGCGCATAGCGCCCTTTGGTCGAAATCATCCCGACCGCCTCCTTTTTGCCTATTATACCACGGGGCAGGTGGGTAATCAAGAAAAAGCGGCGGTTTTGTCAAAAAGGTTCGGTTTTTTTCTATTTACCTATTGACATGGTAGGTAAATAGTTGTATAATGGCCGGGACAAAGAAAAAGAGGTGGTACCCCCAATGCAGATCTATGCGGACAACGCCGCGACGACCCGGATGAGCCCGGAGGCGGTCGCGGCTATGCTGCCGTATCTGGAAGAAAACTTCGGCAACCCGTCGAGCCTTTACGCGGCGGGGCAGCGGGCGCGGGAGGCGCTGGAGGCCGCGCGGGAAAAGGTCGCGCGGTGCATCGGAGCCGATCCGCGCGGGATCGTCTTTACCTCCGGCGGTTCGGAGGCGGACAACCAGGCGCTTCTCTCCGCCGCGGCGCTCGGCCAAAAGGCGGGTAAGCGGCACATCGTTTCCGACGCGATCGAGCACCATGCGGTGCTGCACACGCTGAAAAAGCTGGAAAAGGACGGCTTTGAGGTCACCCTGCTGCCGGTGCACGAAAACGGCGTCGTCCGCCCCGCCGAGCTGGAAGCCGCCCTGCGGGACGATACCTGCCTGGTCAGCATCATGTACGCCAATAACGAGATCGGCACCATCCAGCCGATCCGGGAGATCGGCGGCATCTGCCGCCGCCGCGGCGTGCCGTTCCACACCGACGCCGTACAGGCCGTCGGCCATCTGCCGATCGACGTGCGGGCGGACGGCGTGACCATGCTTTCCGCCTCCGCCCACAAGTTCCACGGGCCGAAGGGAGTCGGCTTTTTGTACGCCGCGCCCGGCACGCCGCTTGTAAATCTGATCGAGGGCGGCGCGCAGGAGCGCGGCAAACGGGCGGGAACCGAGAACGTGCCCGGCGTGGTCGCGATGAGCGTCGCGCTGGAGCAGGCCGTCGGCCGCCTGCCGGCGCACGCCGCGCTGGCCGCCCTGCGCGACCGGCTGATTGCCGGCCTGGCGGAGATCCCGCACGCGGCGCTCAACGGCGACGCCGAAAAGCGGCTGCCCTCCAACGTCAACTTCTGCTTTGAGGGCATCGAGGGAGAATCCCTGCTGCTGATGCTCGACGATCTGGGCATCTGCGCCTCCTCGGGCAGCGCCTGTACCTCCGGCTCGCTCGATCCGAGCCACGTGCTGCTCGCCATCGGCCGGGTGCACGACGTGGCGCACGGCTCGCTGCGGCTCACCCTCGGCGACGACGCGACCGAGCAGCAGGTCGACTACATCGTTCAGGCGGTCCGGCAGGTCGTGGCGCAGCTGCGGAGCTTTTCGCCCGTGTGGCGGGACCTGACGGCCGGCAAAACGCCGTTTATTCTGTAAGGAGGGATTTTCCGTGGCGTTATACAGCGAAAAAGTAATGGATCATTTCCGCCATCCGCGCAACGTCGGCGTGATCGAGGATGCGGACGGCGTCGGCGAGGTCGGCAACGCCAAGTGCGGCGATATCATGAAAATGTACCTGAAAATCGAAGACGACGTCATCCGCGACGTCAAGTTCGAGACCTTCGGCTGCGCGAGCGCCGTCGCGTCGAGCTCGATGGCGACCGAACTGATCAAGGGCCGGCCGGTGTCGGAGGCGATGCAGCTGACCAACCGGGCGGTCGCCGAGGCGCTCGACGGGCTGCCGGCCTACAAAATGCACTGTTCGGTCCTGGCCGAGGAGGCTATCCGCAACGCGCTGGACGACTATTACGCCCGTCACCCCGAAAAGGAAAAGGAAGCCTGACGGCAAAGAAGAAAAGGGAGCAGGGATGCGCGCATCCTTGCTCCTTCTTTTATGCCCGCGCAGGGTGGTTGACTTTGCGCGGCGCTGCGGATATAATGAAAGTAATCCGCCGGCCGGACGCGAGCCGGCCGTGTCAAAGGAGCCCTGGTATCATGAAGCGACCCGAGCCCCGCGTGCCCGACCGGACGCTGGCCGAGCTGGAAGCGGATGCGCGCGTACAACAAATGAAACAATACGTGCAGCACGGACGCGTGTCGACCTTTGCGCATTGCGAATCCGTCGCCGCGCTGAGCCGAAAAATAGATAAAGCCCTGCACCTGCACGCCGACGCCGGCACCCTGTTGACCGGCGCCTTGCTGCATGACTTTTATCTGTATGACTGGCACGACGGCGGCCACCGGCTGCACGGCTTCCGGCACGCCGAACTGGCCGCCCGCAACGCCGCGCGCTGCTTCGGCGTCAGCCGGCCGGTACAGCACGTCATCCGCAGCCACATGTGGCCGCTGAACATCAGCCGTATCCCGCACAGCCGGGAGACCTGGATCGTCTGCGTGGCAGACAAATGCGTCTCGCTGTACGAGACCGTTTTCCGGAGGTGACGCGCCGTGTGGATCAGCCGGTATGTGTGCGTGTTTATGCTGTACAGCTTTTTCGGCTGGGTGTATGAGACCCTGTTCTGCACCGTAAAAGGCGGCCGGTGGGAAAACCGCGGCTTTTTATACGGGCCCGTGTGCCCGATCTACGGCGCCGGGTCGGTCATCCTGCTGCTTCTCCTCGGCCTGACGCGCGGCGCCGGGGTCGACCTGCAGGTGTGGCAGCTGTTTCTGATCTCGGTCGCGGGCAGCGCGGTGCTGGAATACGTTACCTCGTGGGGATTGGAAAAGCTCTTTCACGCCCGCTGGTGGGATTACAGCGATCTGCCGCTCAACCTGCACGGGCGGGTCAGCCTGTTTACCTCTCTCGGTTTTGGCGCCGCCGCGCTGCTGATCGCCTACGTGCTGGCGCCGGTCACGGAAAGGTGGATGGACGCCGTCGCGCCGCCGGTCACGGAGCTGCTGGCCTTGCTGCTGGTGGCCGTTTTCGCAGTGGACCTGACGCTGACCGTCACGGCGCTGCTGCATTTTGACCGCGCCGTCATCCGCATCGAAAGCGCTTTCAACAAGAACATGGAAAATCTGGTGGAAAACACCGTGCAAAAGGCCTCCGGCCTGCGCAGCGGGCTGTCCGCCCGGCAGAAAAAACTCGTGGAACGGCTCAACGCCATGAGCGGCTTTGTCAAATCGACCGTCCGCCGGGTCAGCGCCTTCCGCTCCGGCGACGAAAAGAAAGACGACGCGCTGGCTTCCGCCCTGCGAACATGGAAAAAGAAAAAGCATTGACCGTGCTTTGAGAAAAGAAAGAGGTGTTCTGTTTTGTTGAAAAAACTTCCAACAGCCAAGCGGCACAAAGGCTTTACCATCGTTGAACTGGTGATTGTCATTGCGGTCATCGCCATTTTAGCGGCGGTATTGATCCCAACCTTCTCCTCCATCACGGAAAGTGCCCGGTATAATTCCGCATATCAGCAGGCCGTTAATCAATATAAAGATGAAAGCACCCGGTACATGCTGCAGGGCGTGAGCACCGGCGCCCCAAACGACACCGTTTATTCCGTCGACGGCTATTACTTCAAGGTCAAAAACGGCGGGCTGGTACAGATTTCCGATGAGGAATATGCGCAGCTGGCCCCGGTCGAGATCAAGAATGTCATCTTCTTGATCCCGGATGGCGCCGGTTTTGGCAGTTACGATATCGCCAATCTGTTGAAAACCACCTACGGCACCGGTGTATCCGGACAGGCTACACCGATCACAACAAACGCCATCTCCGGAAAAACGGTAACCGGATTGTATCTGGATGAATATATGATTGCCTCGGCGGATACTTATCAATTTCACGGAGCAGCGGACGGCGCTACCGACTCTACCGCGGCGGGTACCGCCCTGCTCAGCGGATACAAAACCAACAAACTGATGTCCGGCGTAACGAACGACGCCAGAGCACGGGCTAATTTGTTGGAGCTGTGCCGCCTCGAAGGGAAAGCAACCGGGTTTGTCACAACCAAGTGCCTGATCGACGCCACGCCCTGCTCCGGCACGGTGCATGTACTGCGTCGACCCGACCAGAAGCCGAGCTATCAGGAGGATGCCAACAAGCAGTATATGGTCTGCGGTATCGACGTACTGCTCGCCTATGGAACGGACGGCGGTTATTACCGGGACGGCTCGTTGATCGCCAACCCTCTGAAAGCCAGGGACTTCGGCTATACGCTGGTCAGCAACCTGTCCACGCTGCGCTCCGTCGTTGATTCCGGCGCCAAAAAAATCTTTTCCAACATTCTGGATGATTGCAACGGCGAATACAGCGGAAAAGCCGGCACCGATTATCAGGCCAATCACATTAAATACGACTGCTTTGCTTCCCCCGGGACTGACCTAACGCTGATGGATATGGCCAAAGGCGCGCTGAAAGCGCTGGCAGAAAACATCAATGACCCGGACGGCTTCTGCCTGGTGATTGAGGGCGGCGCCATCGACAACGCATGCGAGGGCCGCAACGTCAAAGAAGGCATCAGTGATTATCTTGCGTTCGACGAGGTGTTCGGCTACTGCGTGAACTGGGCCCTGGCGCGCGGCGACACCATTGTTATCGCCTGCCCGGATCATGACAGCGGGGGTTTTTACGAAGATCCGAACAGCACCTCCGCGCCCAAAGCCGCCAACGCTGCCGGCAAAGCGTACGATACAATGGAGCAGGTTGTCGCCGCCCTGGCCGACGGCTCAATGGCCAACAAAACGGTTCTTGCCGGCGCGGTCAGCGGCCACTCTCCGCAAAACGTTCCTGTATGGCTGTACGCGCCTGAACGTGTACGTGCCGCCATCCTGCAGGATCTGGGTCTGCCGGCGGACGCCTGCGCCGCCAAGGTCCGCACCGGCCGTTATTGCGATGGTTCCGTCATTGATCCCGCTTATGCCATCAATAACAGTGATATCGCGCCCGCCGTGGTGCGAGCCATGGGATTGCGCAGCTTTGATGAAGCAACCGCCGCACTGTTCTGCCTGATCAACGAGGACGACACCTACGGCTCTTATGACCCGGCAACACAGATTTTCACCTTCAAAAACGGTGAAACGGTACCGCGCAATGCCAATTACTGGGTAGATGCTTCCGCCAACAAACATTATTTTACTTGCGGTTTTTCTCTTTACTTGACTAATGAGGGAGACACCTACAACATCCATTGCGATCCCGCCAAGGCTCCGGGCACTTATCCCAACCGGTTCTATGTGCCAAGGCAGGCATTGGTTGAAATGGGCTATGCCGCTTGAACCGCGCCTGACACAAAAACCGGCCGGACGAAACGCCCGGCCGGGATAAAAAAAGGAGCGCCGGAAAACGCGACGGTGAGTAAGTGCGCCCTAAATAAAAATCCCCCCGTAATGGGGGATTTTTATTTATTGGTTGGGCATTGGTTGGGCGGCGGATCACAGCGCCTGATTGAAAAGTTCGCTCACCGCCTCGGCGGCCAGTTGTTTAAGCATCTGCCCGAGTTCTCCTTCGCAGCCGGAAAGCCAGCCGAACACGTCTTCCAGGTCCCGGATTTTCGCTGCGTTACCGGGGATGGCGTCCTCAAACGGTTGGCCGGGACGGGTGCAGACGGACAGCGCCGCCAGCTCTTCCCCCTCATCCTGCGCCGAGAGGGTCAGTTCCTGCCGGGCCGGCTCACAGTCGAGCGACAGACAGAGGGACGGTTTGCTCAAACCGAAGGCGGCCAGCTGATCGGAAAGCCCCAGCTTGTCGATCAGCTGCCCGGCCGGTTCGACGATGACGGTCCCTTTCTGCACGCCTTCCTTCCGGTACAGGCCTTCCGTGCGGACGGTGAGCGCCGGAATCTCTTCCTGTTCGCCTTTGCTGGACGTTTCATACAAGCTGAGCGCAAAGGTGCCGGACCGTTTTTCCCCGTCCTTTTTGCCGGAGCCGCTGATCTTGACCGCGCCGGTCACGTCCAGCAGGACCCCGAAGCGGTCGCCGTCCTTCGGGCAGGCCAGCGTGAAGACGGTTTTTTCCTCCTGCTCGATCCACAGGCCGCGCACGTCGCCCTCTTTATCAACGAAAACGCTGACCGTTGTGCCGGCCAGGCTGTCTTCCTCCCCGGCGGGCGGGCCCTTTTTCAGCTCTGCCAGCGCCTTGTCGATCTCTTCGACAAAGGTGTCGTACATGCCTTCCTGTGCGGTTTCCAGCAGTTGGCGCACATCCGGATCGTCCCGGACGGTTTGCAGCACCGCCTCGCCGGCCCGGGCCAGCAGATCTTCCGTCAGTTCCACGGTATAGGCGGTGCCTTTCTGGCTTACGCCGTCCGCGGTGAGCGTCATACTCTTCTTTTTCGCGTCCTTGACCGTGTCGATCGCCGCGGTGAGGACCCGCACGAGGATATTTTCCAGCGTTTTGCCGTCCGGCATATCCGTCAGCAGTTCCGTCGGCATCTCTCCGGCCAGGCTCTCCTGCGGCATAAGCGCGGCGGACCCGGCGAACAACCGCGTTAGCTCGGTCATATCCAAATGCAGCGGCTGCCGGTTCAGGTCCGGCAGGTAAAGCAGCAGACTGCCGGCCGCCGGATCGGCCTGGCAAAGGGCGGTAAACCGGCTTGCGCCGTTGATCAGCAGCTCCGCCTTGGCTTGCTGCGCGTCCTCCTTCTGCTGGGTGTTCACCGAGAGGGTGATCTTTTCAAAGCCGCTCAGGTCCAGCCCGAGGGCCGTTTGCAGTTTGCTGATCAGGCCTTTGGCCTTTTGGCCGGTGCCGAAGCGCCATTCTATCACAGATTCGGTCGAGGAGGCTTCCGCGCCCTGCACGCTCGCCTGCTCGTCGACCATCGCCCCGACGTCGGCCGCCAGCGTCGCCGCCTTGGCTTTGCCGACGCGGCGCAGGTAGGTGCCGGCGGGCATCACCGTCTGCAAAATCGGTTCAAAAAACAGCGCGACCGCTGCGATCACTGCCACGAGCACCACCGCCGCGCTGCCGAGCGCCACGGCCAGCCTGCGCTTATGAAACGGCTTTTTCGGCTGCGGCTGTTCCGCCGCGGGCTGTTCCGCGGCCGGTTCCTCTTGCATCAGGGCACACCCGCAGGCCCGGCAGAAAACCGCCCCGTCTTCCGTCGGCTGCCCGCATGTAGGACAGATATTCATAAAAAATACTCCTTTCCTCTTACAAGTTATCGCTTTACGGTTTCATTGTATCTGTTTGCTCCGGATTTGTCAAGGCGCGGCGCGCCGGCACGGGAGTTGACAAAACCCGGCCCGCATGTTACAATGCTCCCCGGATTCCGAAGAAACGGCGGGGATCGCCCGGAAGGCGAAACCGGCCGCGGAGGACGCTCTGGAGAATCCCGTTTGATCGGGTGCCGAAGGTGCAAGGCTGACAAAGCCGAATCTCTCAGGCAAAGGGACAGAGCAGGTTTGCGCGGTTTTTCGGCCGCGGCTGCTTTTTTCCGGTTTCCGGTGCCGCCGATCTTCGGGTCGGCGGCTTTTTATTTTCTACGGAGGTGCAGAGAAATGGATCAGCTTCTCAAAATCGTGCAAACCGTCAACGCCTACCTGTCGGATTATATCCTGATCATCCTGCTGGTGGGCGTCGGCGTGTTCTTCTCTGTCCGCACCCGGTTCGTGCAGGTGCGCTGCTTCGGGGAAGGCCTGCGCCGGATCTTCGGCCACGTATCGCTGCGCGGCGGCAGGCAAAAGGGCGGCCTTTCCTCCTTTCAGGCGCTGGCCACGGCGGTGGCCGCCCAGGTCGGCACCGGCAACATCGTCGGCGCGTCGGGCGCGATCCTGGTCGGCGGCCCGGGCGCTATTTTCTGGATGTGGCTGATCGCCTTCTTCGGCATGGCCACCATCTATGCGGAGGCGACGCTGGCACAAAAGACCCGCTTTGTCGATGCGGACGGCAACGTCCACGGCGGCCCGGTCTATTATATCAAAACGGCTTTTAAGGGCCGGTTCGGCACCTTCCTGGCCGGCTTTTTCGCCGTAGCCATTACGCTGGCGCTTGGTTTTATGGGTTCGATGGTCCAATCCAACTCCATTGCGGAATCCTGCCGGACGGCCTTTCATATCCCGACGTGGGTCGTCGGCCTGGTCATCGCCGCCGTTTCCGCCTTTGTGTTCCTGGGCGGCGTTCACCGCGTAGCCTCGGTCACCGAGAAGATGGTGCCGGTCATGGCGGTCGTCTTCCTGGCCGGCGGACTGGTGGTGCTGGCTTTCCGCGTGCGGTATATTCCGGAGACCTTCGGCATGATCTTCCGCTACGCCTTCACGCCCCATGCGCTCATCGGCGGCGGGCTGGGCGCGGCGATCAAAACCGCTGTCAGCCAGGGCGTCAAGCGCGGCCTGTTCTCCAACGAGGCCGGCATGGGCTCCACGCCGCACGCCCATGCGATGGCCAAGGTTGACCGCCCGCACGATCAGGGCGTGGTCGCGATGATCGGCGTGTTCATCGACACCTTCGTCGTGCTGACGATGACGGCGCTGGTCGTCATCTCCACGCTGTTTACCGAAGGCGGTCTGCTGGCCGGCAAATACGGCGACGCCTACCGGGCGGCCACCGCCGGCGCCGAGGCCGTGATCTCCAAAACCAACGCCATGCAGCAGGCGACTTCTACCGTCTTCGGTTCCTTCGGCAACGTCTTTGTCGCGGTGTGTCTGCTGTTTTTCGCCTTTTCCACCATCCTGAGCTGGAACTTCTTCGGCCGGCTCAATGTACAATATATGTTCAAGCACAGCCGGATAGCCGTTGCGGTGTATTCGGCCGTCGCGGTAGGCTTTATTTTTCTCGGCTCGCTGCTGCAGAACGACCTGGTCTGGGAGCTGACCGACTTTTTCAACTACCTGATGGTGCTGCCCAACGTGGTGGCACTCGTGGCGCTGTATAAACTGGTTCCGGTCGTCAAACGAAGCAAAAAGGATCCCGTGCCGGCCGAGCCGGCCGACAACGCCTGATTTCATACAAAAAAGGAGCGGGGGGAGGCGCGGTGCTCTAAAGGACAGTCAATAAAAACCAGCTGAGGTAAGGACAATGAAGCCCTTATTTCAGCCGGTTTTTTCGTCGCATATCACCGCGCAAGCAGGACGTTTGTGTGCCAAACGTCGAAAAAAGTGAAATCTTTTGCCTTGCGGTAAAAGGTGAAATCTTCGGGCTTCGCCCTCAGGTGAAATCGAACGCCGACGCGTTCGGTGAAATG
>JAFWVC010000070.1 GCA_017518415.1 Clostridia bacterium | reverse complement strand
CGGCGGACGGCCTGGGCTTCACCGGCGACCTGTCTACCACGACTCCGGAAGGCTACGGCTACCTGTATATCGCGCTGCACGACCATATCGCGGCTACCCCGTACCTGGTCTATCAGCTCAACGCCTGCGACGGCGGTTGGGTCGGCGGCCTGACCATCGGTTGGGTTACTCCCCCCACGGTGGCCACTCTCGTGATGGACGGCGCCCGCCACGTGCTTGACCTGCGCACGATCGACGACGTGAACCTGGTCATCAACTTCACCTTCAGCACCACGCTGGATATGCCGATCGCTTACCTGACGGATGATCCGAACGGTGACCCGTTGGCGCAGGCGACTCCGGTAGCTGACCCCGTGTACTATGACGTCAACTTCGTGACCAACGGCGGCACGATGGTGTACTCGCAGCTGGTCGAAGAGGACGGCAAAATCGACGCGGTGACCTGCGAGAAGGAAAGTTACACCGCCACCTGGTACACCGATCCGGAATGCACGACGCCGTATGACTTCAACGCGGCCGTTACCTCCGACCTGACGCTGTACGCCGGCTGGAAGATCACTCAGGGCACCTCCCGCGTCTATGCGCAGATCTCTGCGGGCACCACGAGTACATCCACCTCGGCCGACATGCGCTTCGTCGCGGCGATCGACAACGTAGGGTTTGACGAAGCCGGCTTTGTGCTGGTGTCTTATCCGGAAGATTACGCGGATCTGGATGCTATTCTGGTCGTCGACGGTACCGAGTGCAACACCATGAAGACCAACACGGTCTGGACCTCGATCAACGCGGCCGGCTCTGTTGTGACGGCGGCTGATCTGGGCGGCAAATACATCTTCGCCCTGACCGTGACCAACATCCCCTCCAAGAAGGGCGGCTTTGACATCAACATCGGCGTCAAAGCGTACGCCAAGCGTGGCGCCCTGGTGTATTACTCCAACGCCAAGACCTACTGCGTCAACGATTTCCTCGCGTAATTCAGCGCGATTAAATCTGATGGAAGGAGAACACGAATTATGAAATATGTAAAACCCGTGATGACTGTGGAGTCCTTCGACGCGGAAGATCTGATCACCACCAGCCTGACGGTCGGCGGCGGTCAGGGCCCGGGGGGCACCATCGACTTCGGCGATCTGCACTGATCGCGATCCTCTGAAACCCGCAAAACAAAGTACGGCGGATGCCGGCCTCCGGCCGGTATCCGCCTCTTTGCATGCAGGGGCAAAAAAGGCTTGCATATCCGTACATTTTTTGGTATACTGAAAAAAAGAACAGCCGCACAGGCAGGGAGGATACCGATATGACAAAACAGACGAAGATCATCGTCATCATTGCCGCGGCCGCGGTGCTTGCTCTGGCGGGCACGCTGGCGGGCGTGGGCCTGGCCTGCGGCTGGTTCGGCGGGAAGGAGCCGAACCCCTCCTCCGGCGGGCTGACGCCGCAGGGGCAGGCCAATGAGTCCGACCTGCCGAGCATCAACTTCGAGGACCTGATCAGCGGCAAGACCACTAAGGACGATACCACCGACCCGACGGTCAAACCGACCGACGAGCCGACGCAGGGATCGACCGAGGGCAGCGCCGATCCGACGGACAAGCCCACGGACCCGACGACGAAGCCCACACAGGCGCCGCCGACGGACCCGAGCACGCCAACCGACCCGACGACGGAGCCCACGCCGGCACCGTCGACGGACCCGAGCGACCCGACGGATCCGAGCACGACAAGTGAAACGGTATGGACCGGGCCGACGCTCAAGGTCGGGGAAGACCCCGACCCGACAGGGTTCGGGCCGCTGCTGTAAGCCGCCGATCCAACGACAGATAAGCCCTCCCCAAAAGGGAGGGCTTCTTGTTTTACCGCCGGGCGGCGGTTGACACCGGCCCGCCGGACAGGTATAATCATATAATAAAGAAGATAAAAAAGGAGGGAACGGTATGAAGGTCCGGCAGGTTTTGACAAAAGCGCTGACCGATACCGTGTACCTGCAATTTTATCTGGTATTCCTCTGGTTTTTGACGGAGATCCCGCTGCTCATGCCGTACACGGCGGGGCTGCGGATGACGGGGCTGGTCTGGGGCGCGCTGTGCCTGCTGACGGACCTCTGCACCGCCCGCCGCGCGCTGCACAGCCGGTATGTGCTGTGTATCCTGGCGTTTTTGCTGCTTTTCGGCGTGACGGTGCTGCTCAACCGGGACGCACAGCCGACGGCCAACCTGACCGAGTGGGTGTATACCGGCCTGCTGTTGCTGGTGCTGTACCCAGATTATGCCTGCGGCGGGGACAAACAGCGCGCCGCGCGGCGGGTGACGGCGATCGCCTTGCTGTTGTGCGTGCTGACGCTGATCGCCTCGCTGATCTCGCTGGGAATGTTTGCGGCGCAGTACAGCGGCAGCGTGACCTGTGACGGGACGACCTACCCGGTCGGGTTCGTCAACCGGCGGCTGACCGGCGTGTATCGCAGCGCCATTTGCCCGACGGCTGCGCTGGGCATCCTGGCCGCCGTGAGCCAGTGGCACGCCGCCGACGGGCAAAGCCGCGGCCGGCACCGCGGATGGCGGGCCTTCCTGCTCTGTGTGGCCGCGGTCAACTGGATAGAGCTGTGCCTGGCGTACGCCCGGGCACTGGTGATCGGCCTGATGGCGGCGGCGGGGATGATCGCCTTCTTTACCGTGCGAAGTCTGGCGGCGGACAGGACCCGTTTGCGCCGGCTGGGCGCCGCCGCGCTGGCCGCGATCGTCTGTGCCGCCGCGGTGTACGGCGGCTTCCGGCTGGTGCGCAAAACGGTGCCGTATCTGCCGCAGCTGTGGCAAAACGTCAGCGGGCAGATCCCGGAAAGCGGGCCGGCCGTCGGGCCGGTCAACGTCGAGCGGTACACGCCGCCCGGGTACGGCACCCTGACCGGCCGCACCGAGATATGGGAAAAAGGGCTGCGATTTTTTGCGGAAAAGCCGCTGTTCGGGCACGGCGCGCATACCCTGAGCGGGCAGACGCAGCTTTCCGTCAGCCATGAGCCGCTGACCCATTTTCACAATATCGTGATCCAGGCGTTGGTGTCCTCCGGGGCGTTGGGCACGCTGCCGCTGTGTGTGCTGTTCGGCGGGCTGCTGTATACGCTGCTGCGCCGGCTGGTACGCTGCCGCCGGCTGACGCCGCCGGACCGGTTGTGCCTGTATCTGACCGCGCTGCTGGTGTTTTTGTTCGTTGCCAACGTGACGGATACGACGATTTTGTACATGGGCCGGCTGGCCGGCTGCCTGTTCTGGAGTTTTGCCGGGTACGCGCTGATTCTGGCCGGCGATGCGGGCCCCGCACAGCTCGACCGCCCGCTGGTACGGCTGCTGGACCGGCCGCCGGCAGTGCGGAAAGAAAGATAAAAAGAGAGCTCGTTCAACGGGCTCTCTTTTTATCTGCGGTTTATTCGGCGCGGATCATCTGTTCGAGCGCGTCGGCCACGTGCAGCGCCATGATGGCGTGGCCGTAGGCGGTGGGATGGACGTAGTCGGTCGCGATCAGCTTGCCGTCCATGATGCGGCGCTCTTTGTCGAACCACTGCTGCGGGTCGAGGCAGGGCATACCGTATTTGCGGGCGACGGCCTTGAAGGCGCGGCGGTACGGCGGCATATAATCCGGCATCATGCCGTTGAAGAAGGCGGACAGGTCCTCGCCCTTATGACCCAGATAATAGGGCGTGATGAACAGGATCTTTTTCAGCCGGCCCTGCAATGCGTGGGCCGTCATGGCGTCCAGCTTTTTCCGGTAGGCGGCGGCGCACAGTTCCTCCGGCAGGACGTTGAGCGCGAAGGCGTAGGCGTCGTTGACGCCGACCATCAGCGTGACGTAATCGGGGTCGTAGGCGGCGACGTCGGCGTCCCACCGCTCGGCGCACTGGGGCGTGCTGTTGCCGTTGAGGCCCTGGTTGACAAAGGTGAAATCAATGTGCGGCAGGCGCTGACGCAGCATAGCGGCCACCATGGCGGCGTAGCCGCTGCCGAAACTTTCGGTGGGCTTTTCGCGGTCGCGTCCGGCGTCGGTGATAGAGTCTCCCATAAAGACGATGGTGCGCTTTTTCACGGCCTTATCCCTCCCGGATCATTTTTTCCAGCGCATCCGCTATATGCTGAGCCATGATGGCGTGGCCGTACGCGGTGGGATGTACGTAATCCGGCGCGATCAGCTTGCCGTCCATGATTTGGCGCTCCTTATCGAACCACTGCTGCGGGTCGATGCAGGGCATGCCGTATTTGCGGGCGGCCGCCTTGAAGATGCGGCGGTACGCCGGCAGCACGGGGGGCAGCTTGGCGGTGATGAAGGCGGAGAGATCCTCATCCTCGTGCCCGAGATAATAGGGCGCGATAAACAGGATCTTTTTGGCGCCTTTGGCAAAGGCGTGGGTGATCATTTGATCCAGATTCTTCTTGTATTCCTTCGCGCAGTACAGCTCGGGAGAAACGTCCACCGAATAGGCGTAGGCGTCGTTGACGCCGATCATCAGCGTGACGTAATCGGGGTCGTAGGCGGCGACGTCGGCGTCCCAGCGCTCGGCGCACTGAGGGGTGGTGTTGCCGCCGACCCCGGAGTTGACAAAGGTAAAATCAATGCGCGGCAGGCGCTGGCGCAGCATGGCGGCAACCATGGCGGGGTAGCCGCTGCCGAAGTCTTCGGTGGGTTTTTCGCGGCTGCGGCCGGCGTCGGTGATAGAGTCGCCCATAAAAACGATGGTGAGTTTCTTTTTCATTTTATTTTCCTCCGTTTTTGCTTTTCGCGGATCATTTTTTCCAACTCGTCGGCCAGGTGCTGCGCCACGATGGCGTTGCCGTAGGTGGTCGGGTGCACGTAATCCGGCGCGATCAGCGTGGGGGCGAGCAGCTCCCGCTCCTTCTCGAACCAGACCTGCTGATCCAGAAAGAGAACGCCGAACTTGCGCGCGACGGCCCGGGAGGCGCGGCGGTATACCGGCAGAACGGCCGGCATATTCTTGGTAATGAGGGCGGACAGGTCCTCGTCGACCCGGCCCAGATGGTGCGGGCCGAGCAGCAGCATGCGCCCGGCGCCCTTGGCGAAGGCGTGGGTGAACATCTGCTCCATGCGCGCCCGGTAGGCCTTGACGCCGTAAAAGTCGGGCGAATTGTTTTCGGAAAAGAGATAAGCGTCGTTCGAGCCGACCGCCAGCACCACAAGGTCCGGCTGATAGGCGGCGACGTCGGCATCCCACCGGTCGAGGCAGCCGGCCGAGGTGTCCCCGCTGATCCCGGAGTTGACAAAGGTGAAATCGATGCGCGGCAGGCGCTGGCGCAACATGGCGGTGACCATGGCGACGTAGCCGTTGCCGAAGCTTTCGGTCGGCCGGGTGCGGTCGCGGCCGGCGTCGATGCAGGAGTCGCCCATAAAGACGATGGTCAGTTTTTTCTTCATGTAACCTACGCTCCTTTCCCGTTGCCGGGCGCTTGTCCCGGTACGACTGACATCAGTATACACCCGCCGTTCCGGTTTTGCAACCGCACCGAAACAAACAGGGAAAATATTTGTTTTTTTATACAGACCCGTTGCAATCCGCCTGCGGCTATGTTATAATATCCACAATAACTGTCTGCCGTGTATAGTGGAATCAGCATTTTTGACGATACAGGCGGCAAGAAAGGCGGCCGTCCGGTCCGCCTTTTAGAGATAGAAAGGAGCGCTTTGACTTGAAACAGTACACTGCCAAAGACATCCGCAACATCGCTCTCGTAGGCCATGCCGGCTCCGGCAAAACGACGCTGGCGGAGGCCGCCTGGTTTTTGACCGGTAAATCCGACCGGTTCGGCAAGGTGGCGGAGGGCAACACCGTATGCGACTTTGACCCGGAGGAGATCCGGCGCAAGGCGTCTGTGTCGCTGGCCATCCTTCCGCTGGAATGGCAGAATACCAAAATCAATTTGCTTGACACGCCCGGTTTGTTCGACTTTACCGGCGGCCGCAGCGAAGGGCTGCATGCCTGCGGCAACGCCGTGATCGTTCTGTCCGGCAAAAGCGGTCTGGCCGTCGGGGCCGAGCAGGCGTTCGATATCGCGACCCGCAAGAAAAAATCCAAGATCTTTTTCATCAACAAGCTCGACAGCGAAAGCGCCGACTTTTACCGGGTATACGACCAGCTGAAGGAAAAATACGGCGGCATCGTCTGTCCGCTGGTGATTCCCTATGTGGTGGAGCACAAGGTCATCTGCTACGTCAACCTGCTGGAAAACAAGGCGTATAAATACGACAACGGCAAAGCGACCGAGTGCCCTGTCCCCGAGGATCTGCCCCGGCTGGAAGAGTTCCGTACCGCCATCAGTGAGGCTGTAGCCGAAACCGACGAGACACTGATGGAAAAATATTTTGAAGGCGAGCCCTTCACGCAGGAAGAACTGATTACGGGGCTGGCCGGCGGCGTGCGCCGCGGCGAGATCGCGCCGGTGTTCGGCGGTGCGGCCGCCTCTCTGCAGGCGATCGATCAGCTGCTCAACGGGCTGACCTGGCTGGCGCCGTGGGCGCAGAGCGTGGCCGGTATGGCCGGTAAGGACCTCGACGGCAATCCGGTCGACCTGCAGGTAGAGGAAAGCGCCCCCACGGCGGCGATCGTCTTCAAAGCCATCGTAGACCCGTTTGTGGGCAAACTGCTGTATTTCAAGGTCATCAGCGGCTGCGTGCGTCCGGATACTCAGTTGCTCAACCCCCGTACCGGCCAGACCGAGAAGATCGGCAAGGTGTTCCTGGTGCGCGGCAAAAAGCAGGAGGAAGCGGCTTACATCGGCGCCGGCGATATCGGTGCCGTTGCCAAACTGGCGGCCACCAACGCGGGCGACACGTTGTGCGACCCGGCCCGCCCGGTGATTCTGCCGGCGGTGGAATACGACCGGCCCTGCTATTCGATGGCGGTGTTCGCCGTCAAGAAGGGCGAGGAAGAGAAGATCGCCACCGGGCTGACCCGTTTGATGGAAGAAGATCCGACCATCCGCTTCGAAGTCAATAAAGAGACCAAGGAACAGGTGCTCTCCGGGCTGGGCGAGCAGCATCTGGACGTCATTATTTCCAAGCTGCGCACCAAGTTCGGCGTAGAAGTGCAGCTGGCCACGCCCCGCGTGCCCTACCGTGAGACGATCCGCAAAAAAGTCAAGGTGCAGGGCCGCCATAAAAAGCAATCCGGCGGCCACGGGCAGTTCGGCGACGTGTGGATCGAGTTCGAACCGTGCGAGGGCGAGGACATCATCTTTGCCGAGCAGGTGTTCGGCGGTTCGGTGCCGAAGAACTTCTTCCCCGCGGTCGAAAAGGGTATCCGCGAGAGCGCGTTGCACGGCGTGCTGGCCGGTTTCCCCGTCGTGGGCGTTAAAGCCACGCTGATGGACGGTTCCTATCACCCGGTAGACTCGTCCGAAATGGCCTTCAAGCTGGCGGCCAACCTGGCGTATAAAGCGGGTATGCCGCAGGCCGGCCCCGTTCTGCTGGAACCGATCGGCAAGCTGCAGGTGTACGTGACCGGCGATTATACCGGCGACGTCATGGGCGACATCAACAAGCGCCGCGGCCGTGTGCTGGGCATGAACCCGCAGGACGACGGAACGACCTGTGTGGAAGCCGAAGTGCCGATGGCCGAAGTGGGCGATTACGCCACGATGCTGCGCTCGCTGACGCAGGGGCGCGGCCGCTTCACCGTCGAGTTCGAGCGGTATGAAGAAGCGCCGGCTCCGGTAGCGCAGAAGATCATCGAGACCTATAAAGTGGCCGACGAAGACGCATGATATAAGGTACACGGAGGCGCCGCAGGGCGCCTCCGGTTGCTGTTTTACATGCCGAAGGAAGGG
>JAFWVC010000069.1 GCA_017518415.1 Clostridia bacterium | reverse complement strand
GCATTGAGCTTGGCAGTACTAATAGACCGAGGACTTGACCCGACCGACGTGAGACGTGCGATGCGAGAGAGCACGAAAGAGAACATTTTCGGGTGGAGCTTGCGGAGGATCTTTATTCAGTTCTCAGGGGACGACCCTGAGAGAAGTCAGTGCCGATGGCGATGAGGGTACACCCGTTCCCATCCCGAACACGGAAGTTAAGCTCATCCACGCTGACAATACTTGGCTGGAAGCGGCCCGGGAAGATAAGTAGGTGCTGACACACAAAGCAGCCCGTCCATACAGGACGGGCTGCTTTCTTGTCTCCGCCCGGATGGCAGGAAAAGGAAAAAACGGTTGACAACGACGCCGAAAGTGATATAATAATACCAACCGAATAAAGAAAGGTTGGTTGCTATGACAAAGAAAAGCATTGCTACTGTCGTCATTCTTACCATCATCACCTGCGGCATTTACGGCTTTTGGTGGCTGTACAACGCTCATCAGGAACTGATGAATGCCAGCGGCGTGACGCCGACCCTCAGCCCGGTCATCACTCTGATTCTGGCCATCTTCGTCTCTCCGGTGGGCTTTGGCCTGTTCGGCTATGACGCGGCCCGTGCTATGGATAAGCTTTGCGGCAAAGAGGGCGAACATACCGTCGGTTACCTGGTACTCGGCATCTTCCTGCCGATCGTGCAGATCGCCGTGGTCCAGAACGACATCAACCGTCTCGCTTGATGAGAGCAGCAGCCGGCCGCGGGCCGGCTGCTTTTTTTCGGAGGCAGGCCCATGGATAAACAAAAACGGTCGCTGGCGCTGCGCATCGTGTTGCTGTCGGCGCTGGCAGCGTGGATGATCATCAGCGCCTACGTGCCGGAACTGCCGGGCCTGTGCCCGGTGCAGCGGTTCCTGCACCTGCGCTGCCCGGGGTGCGGGATGTCGCGGGCGCTGGCGGCCCTGCTGCGGCTGGATTTTGCCGGGGCGCTGCGGTATAACCTGATGGCGCCGCTGATCCTCGGGTATCTGCTGTACGTGTGCGTCAGCTGGTGGGCGGCGCGGCGGCGCGGCGGGCAGGACGGTCTGCTTCCCAAGCCGGAATGGCTTAACGTGGTGTTTTTAATCGTGTTTCTGGCCTGGTTCCCGGTACGCAACGTGCTGGGGCTCTGACAGGCGGAAGCGGCAGAGGACCGGCCTTTTTGGCACCGTGAGCAAGCACCGCTGCCGGCGAATACATAGGAAAAAGAGCTGTACTGCGGCTCTTTTTTTGCTGTTTGGCGCAACTGCTAAAAAATGGTAAATGCCTTTCCGCACCGGGAAACATAACCGCCGGGGGACAAAAAACGCCTCCCCGGAGCGATGCCCTTTTCCGTTTCCCGGGCGGGGGCCTCCTTTTCCGTTTCCCGGCCGGGGTATCCTCTTTTGTTTTTCGGGCGGAGCCTCCTTTTCCGTTTCCCGGCTGGGGTATCCTTTTCCCTTTTATCGGGGGGCTTTTTTGCCGAGCCGGGGGTTCCGGGACGGCCACGGAAGTAACTGCTAAAAAACGGTAAACGCCTTTCTGCACCGGGTCCGCACCGGGAAAGAGGAAAAGGAGAAAGCAACAAAGCAGGGGGTTCCCGAAAAGCGTGGGATTCCACAAATGGGGGCGGGCCCGAAAAACGGGCCTCCCCCGATCAGGCACGGTTTTGCAAAAAACGGGCGCGGGCGGCGGGGACGAGCGCTGTTCGACGGTATGATCCGGCGGGGGAAAAGAGCGGAAAAAATTTTGGGCGTTTTGCTGATTTTTTGCGCAAAACGAGTCGGCCGAAGGGCCGAAACCGGCCTTTCAGCCGCACGATTTGGTATAGGCAAGGCCGTCGCGGCCGTTTATTTTGTGGTTTGTGCAGTATTATGCAAAAAGTACAAGTTGCGTCAAAAAAATCTTCCGTATTTTGAAAAAAAGGATTGCAATTCTAAAGCAAAAAAAGTATAATATATATAACTCAAAAAGTGTATCCTTTGTACTTTGCGGGGCAAGGGGTCCACCGATTGAAATCTTTTATGAAAATGGGTGAAACACACATGAAAAGAACTTGGCGTTCTCTTGTGTCCCTGACCATGGCGGCGGCCATGCTGCTGTCAATGGTCATCGTTTCTGGTGTCACCGCTTCGGCGGAGGACAGCAATGCGAAGATCTATCGCATTAACTCCAGTAACCTGTATCAGGACGGCATCTATAGTCCGGTAGAGATCGTCGACCATACGGCGGACAAGGGCTTTACCATCACCCGTGGTACCGAAGGTGTGGACAACTCCGTCGGCGCGTACTTCGTGATCGACCCGACGCTGCTGGCGGACCTGCCCTATCTGATCATTGAAACGGATGAGGCTACCTCCAACGGCCTGACCGTGGCCTTCTACGGCTGGGGCGCGGACGGCAGCCCGGCGGCGCGCAGCGATAGCTTTGCCGCCTCCACTGCCAAGCAGGTCATCGACCTGAGCGCCTACGTTGGCTACACCTGCCAGCTGTGGGTTTACGGCACGGCCGGCCAGAGCATCTCTTTTAAGGACGTTTACTTCACCAACGTGAACCCGAACGCTCCTGCCGGCGGCCCCGCCGTCATCGCGATGGCCGACGTGTCTCCGTATGCCGGGCTCGCTACCGCCACTGTTGCCAAAGAGGGCACGGTCGGCATGACGATGGCCGGCAGCGGCACGTACTCTTATTATGAGCTGGCGCAAACCACCGTGCAGGCCACCCCGTACCTGATGTACAAGTTTGCCGCCGCTCCGGTGGCGACGCCTGTTGCCTTCGGTACCGCTATCGCCACCTGGTGGGGCGATTACGCCGGCATGCCGTATACCGATACGGATGCACACGTGATCGACCTGCGCACCGTGCCCGGCTATGCCGGCGGCAGCGTGCTGCTGCAGCTCGGCTTCAACGAAGATCTGGTCACCTTTGACTACTTCCTCCTGACTGATGATGCGACGCTGGATCCGGCTTCCCTCGCAACGCCGAAGCCCTGCATCGTCAAGAACCTGAACAGCCTGCCGGCCGGCTTCAAGGGCGGTTACTTTGAGACGACGGCGGACGGCCTGGGCTTCACCGGCGACCTGTCTACCACGACTCCGGAAGGCTACGGCTACCTGTATATCGCGCTGCACGACCATATCGCGGCTACCCCGTACCTGGTCTATCAGCTCAACGCCTGCGACGGCGGTTGGG
>JAFWVC010000068.1 GCA_017518415.1 Clostridia bacterium | reverse complement strand
TACAGAGACCGGATCGCGCTTCCCATGCGCAGCACAGTGCTTTCCCGGAAAAATGCAATCAAAAAACGCCGCGAACGAAGCGACGTTTTCAAGAACATATGAAATATAAAAATCGCCGCGAATGATTCGACGTTCGCGGCGACGTGGGTGCCTGGCAGGATACGGCATTTCTTTTAACAAAATAAGCAAGGAAGAAATGCCGAGCACGCGGCTTTCGCCGCGTATACGAACCTCGGTTCGAATCTTCCATCATGTAGCCAAATAAAAACCCACCTCGCGGGTGGGTTTTTATTTGGCTAAAGATTGCGATTTTAACAAAATAGGAGTAATCGTTATATTTCGTAACGTCTTTACTCAGTTGGATTTCTTTTCAAAAGCGGAAGTCCAATCACAGGTAATATCTTTGCCCCATAGATCTGAACTGTAGTTCTGCAAGCCCTTATTGTTAGAGCACTTTTTTGAAGCAAAATCGAAGAATGTTCTCACATCAGCAACATTAACGGTTGCCGTGCTATCCTCGAAAAAGGAAATATGGAAGGTTTCACCTTTCAGGTATTTGGGATGACAAAGCGGGATAGCACATAGTATCTTGCTGTTTGTATTGTCGGTTCCGTAAATGCAAATGACATCCGGCTCTTTTTCGACAACGATTCCCATATCGTTCCAATGAAACATTTGCACCTTTTTGCCAAAGAGAGAAAAAGTAAATGAGTAATCCTGATGCTGCATTCCCAAACCTCCGAATAGATAAAATAGGGTTGCTATCCTTGTCAAGATAGCAATCCTTTTCTGTGAAAGAGCTCGTAAAAGTGTACCAAACAATAGAAAGAAAGCCTAAAAGTGTACCAGCGTCATTTCTGGTCGATGTGTTTCGTGATCATTTCTATCAGTCGCTCGGACATGATGGCACAGGATTCGATATGAACCTTTCCGCTATCCAAAACCAAGGTCATGGAATCCGGGTTTTGCTTAAGATCGACAATCTGTGACGTGTGATATTTGGTTTGTTTACCAAACATCGTGCTATATACAAATGAATGATCGTCAATTACCTCAATCCACTGGTTTTTCCAGCATAGAATTGCTGCGATTCCAAGCCCCAAACAGAGAACAGCTCCAATTAGAAGATAAAGGTTTTTTAAACTGGAATAGAGGAACACAAGTGCGCCAAGAACCAGAACGATCCCAAAAGCAAAAACCCAGATAGGGAGATATAAATCCTTCTTTTTCATAGAACCATCCTTTCGCAGTATTCTTTCAACATATTTTATGTGTACTCAACATCTCATATGGTGTCAAGCAACAAGAAACCTCTCTTGCCCCGGTAGACAAAAGAGGTTTCTTTGATGGCAGGGGCAGAAGGATTTGAACCCTCGGCACGCGGTTTTGGAGACCGCTGCTCTACCAGCTGAGCTATACCCCTATATGGCACGCACAAAAAACGCCGCCGGACCGGCCTGCTTTTCTTGCGCGGGTTTCAGTATACCATCCCGCGCCTCAATTGTCAAGATGGATTTTCAAAATGCCGCGCTTTCTCTTCCCGGCGGTACGGAAAAGGCGTCGTCAATCCGCAAACAGGTCCCCGACGCAGGCATGGCAGCGGTCATGGCGTCTTGACAAAGCGCGGCCCCTCTTCACCGACCGTTCCGGCCGGTACAAACCCGCACTTTTCCAGCACGCGTTGCGAGGCTTTGTTATCCGGCTGCGTTTCCGCCTCGACACGTGTCACGCCGGGTTGACGCAGCGCCCACGCAACGGCCGCTTCCACCGCTTCCGCCGCATAGCCGTGCCTTTGATGTTCCGGTAAGATCCCGTATCCGATCTCGACCGATCCATCGGGGTTGCAGCCTTTGAAGCACAGGTCCCCCACCGCCCGGCCGTCTTGGCGCTCGATCATCCACGCCGCATACCACATCCATTGCTCCGGATGGTCTGACGCGCCCTGCAGCATTTCCCGATACGCCGTTTTCAGGTCTTCATCGGTTTGTGCGTCGATGAGCCGCAGCATTTGTTGCTTTGATGCGGGATATATTTTCAAACGTTCCGTTTCCAGTTGTATCATTTTCATCCTCCGCAAATCCCGCTTTGCCGGGTGCATGACGGCTTCGTTCACGCCGACAAACCGGGATTTGTCGAGCAAACGCCTACTTTTATTTGTTGTTGGCGTTTTTTATGCTTCTGCCGGATACGATCAAATAGAAAATCCTTATCATAATATATACAATGATAAATATTACAGGAACAAACTCGTATTTTCTTAATCCCATATAAGTGTCGGACAAAAAGATAAAAACAAAAGGGATCATCAAACTGAGGTTTGCGAAAATGTTTAATACCGTTTTTGCTTTCGTCTTTGGTTTAATGAAAAAATAATAAACAGTATAGAACAGATCTAATTCATAAACAACGGCAAATCCTCCCACAAGTATTGTGATACCTGCGCCCAGACCAACAAGAATATCGTCGTGTTTGACTTCGTAATGGTACGTATTCACTGCCGTTACAACGGTATAAACCGCCGTAAAAAGAATCAAAAGCAAAAACGCGCAAATTATGATTCGTTTTTTCATTGTAAACTTCCTTAATAAATCCCATTTTGTCGAGCTTTTTTCTTTATCATACCCGAACGGTGCGGATTTTTCAATCCCTCCCGGCAAAAAGTTGCGCGGCGGGCGAGGACAAAGGAATACCGTTTGAAAACGGACAGCATAAAAAAAGTCTCTTTTGTAACAAAAGAGACTTTTTGGTGGGCCTTCAGGGACTCGAACCCGGGACCAACCGGTTATGAGCCGGCCGCTCTGACCAACTGAGCTAAAGGCCCGCGATGCCGCCGGCGCCTACGCCGCGGCGTTTTTTATTGTAGCATATATTTGCCGGATGTCAAGGCCTTTTTGCGCGGCCGGCGCACCGCCGCGGGCGCGCCGACCGGCTATGTAAGCGATCAATCCAGAAAATCTTTCAGCTTTTTGCTGCGGCTCGGGTGGCGCAGCTTGCGCAGCGCCTTGGCCTCGATCTGCCGGATGCGCTCACGGGTCACATTGAACTCGCGCCCGACCTCTTCCAGCGTGCGCGGCCGGCCGTCCACCAGGCCGAAACGCAGGCGCAGCACCTTTTCCTCCCGGGTGGTGAGGGTGCCGAGCACGTCGCTGAGCTGCTCTTTGAGCAGCGTGTGCGACACGGCGTCCGCCGGGGCGGGGGTGTCGTCATCCGGAATAAAGTCGCCGAGGTGGCTGTCTTCCTCCTCACCGATAGGCGTTTCCAGCGAAACGGGCTCCTGCGCGACCCGCATGATCTCACGCACCTTGTCCAGCGGCATGTTGAGCTCCTCCGCGATCTCCTCGGCGGAGGGCTCGTGCCCGTTTTTGTGCAGCAGCTGGCTGGATACCTTTTTTACCTTATTGATGGTCTCCACCATATGCACCGGGATGCGGATGGTGCGGGCCTGGTCGGCAATGGCGCGGGTGATGGCCTGCCGGATCCACCACGTGGCGTAGGTGGAGAACTTGAAGCCCTTGGTATAATCGAACTTTTCCACCGCCTTGATCAGGCCGAGGTTGCCTTCCTGGATCAAATCCAGAAATTGCATGCCGCGCCCGACGTACCGTTTGGCGATGCTGACGACCAGCCGCAGGTTGGCCTCGGACAGTTCTTTTTTGGCGGCGGCGTCCCCGTCCATAATGCGCTGGGCCAGCTCGGCTTCTTTCTCGTTGGAAAGCAGCGGCACGCGGCCGATCTCCTTGAGATAGACCTTGACCGGGTCGTCGATGATCATGGCGTCGGCCGGCATACCGTCCTCCGCGGCGCTCTCGGCGTTTTCGCTGACGAACTCCAACCCTTCCAGCAGGTTTTCATCGGCAAAACCGTCGATGATCTCGATGTTCTGGTTCTCGAAGGACTCGTACATCTTGTCCATCTGATCCGGATCCATATCCACGCCCTCGAGCGCGTCCATGATCTCCTGCGTGCTCAGCTTGCCTTTATGACGGCCCATTTCGAGCAGGTCCATCTGGATCTTCTTGCTCTTTTTCGCCTCGTTTTTCTCTTCGTCCGGCAGATATTCCTCTGCGGCTGCGGCGTCGGCCGGTATGGTCTCTTCTTCCGGGACCGGGGCCTGCTTCTGCGGGATCTGCTGTTCGGTTTTTTCTTCTTTTTGTTTTTTAGCAGCCATCTTTATCGTTCCTTTCGCAATAATGCAAGTTGTTCACGGATCTGTTCCGGGGTCAGTTCCTCCGGCCGGGCCAGGAGAGAAGCGGCTTGTTCCTGCCGCAGCACGGCGATATAACGGTCCGCCTCCTCGAGGGAATTGACGCGGTCCCGGGCGGCTTGCAGCATAGAGGTGATGTAAGCCATCTGCGCCTCGTCATAATCGGCGGACAGATAGGCCAGGTCCACCATCAGGCCCTTCTGCTGCCGGTCGACCAGGCGGGCGTAGATATCACGGCCGAGCGGCGTAATCATCTGCGAGGGATCCAGTTGCCGGGCTACATAGGCGATGGAATCCGGGTTTTGCAGCAGCAGGCCGATCAGGCTCTCCTCCGCAGCGGCCGCCCGCGGATGGGCGGCGGCCTCCGGATTGGCGCGGACCGTCTCCTGCTGCTGGCGGCGCACAATGCGGGCCATCTGCGTTTTGCGCGACCCGCGCTCGCGCCGTTCGATGGTCTGACGGATCTGCTCGAGCAGGGTCGACTTTTGCACAGACATCTGCGCGGCGACCTGCCCGGCGTACACCTCGCGCTCGACCGGGCTGTCCAGCCCGGCGATCAGGTCCGTCGCCTGCCGCATATACCGTACCTTGCCCTCCGGCGTATTCAGGTCGTTATGCAGCCGCAGCTCGGCCAGGCGGTATCCCATATCCCCCACGGCGCCTTCCAGCAGCAGCCGGAACCGCTCCGGAGAATGGCGGCGAATGAACTCGTCCGGGTCCTTCCCGTCCGGGATGGTGACGACGCGCACCCGCACCCCGACGGCGCGCAGCAGGTCGATCGCGCGCTGGGTGCCTTTTTTGCCGGCTCCGTCGGCGTCGAAGATCAGCGTGACCTCGCCGGCGTCGCCGGTATAGCGCGCCAGCAGCCGGGCGTGCTCCTCGGTAAACGAGGTGCCCAGCGCCGCCACCGCCTGCGGGAAACCTGCCTGATGCAGAGCGATGACGTCCATATATCCCTCGCACAGGATGAAGGAGCGGCCGGCGTTGTTTTTGGCAAAATTGAGGGCGAACAGGTTCTCACTTTTGCGGAAGGCCGGCGTATCGGCGGAATTGAGATACTTCGGCTTGCTGTCGTCCAGCACCCGGCCGCCGAAGGCGATGACGTTGCCGCGGATATCGATGATCGGGATCATCACCCGGTTGCGGAACAGGTCGTACACGCTGCCTTCTTTTCGCCGGCAAAGGAAGGCGGCCTCCAGCTCCTCGTCGTGGAAGCCTTTTTCCCGCAGGGCGCGCAGCACCGGGTTGCCCGAAGGCGGCGCGTACCCCAGCCCGAAGTGGCGGATGGTCGCGTCGGTATACCCGCGCCGGTGGTAATAGTCCAGCCCCGCGCGGCCTTCCGGCGCGTACAGGATGCGGTGGTACAGCCGGGCCGCCTCGCGGTTGGCCTCCAGCACACGCACCCGCAGCCGCGAGGTCTTGTCGTCCGAAACGTTTTCCGGCATGGGCAGTCCGGCCTTGTCCGCCAGCCATTTGACGGCGTCCAGATAATCCAGATGCTCGATCCGGCGCACAAAGGTGATCACGTCGCCGCCGGCGCCGCAGCCGAAACAGTAAAACGATCCGTTTTCGGGATACAGGGTGAAGGACGGCGTCTTTTCCCCGTGGAAGGGGCAAAGCCCCACCAGATTGCGGCCGCGCCGCTTGAGCGCCACATAGGAGGAGACCACCTGTTCGATGTCGTTGCGGTCAAGAACCTGCTGTATAAAACTGTCCGGCAAGCGCACGGGGCATCCCCTCCTTTCTCTTTTTTCGTTCCGTCTCAGCGGAACTTGTCGATATTCAGCTGCCACCCCTGCGGGATGAACAGCGTCTGATACGTATTGATCGCGTACTGGTCCGACATACTGGCGATAAAATCGC
>JAFWVC010000067.1 GCA_017518415.1 Clostridia bacterium | reverse complement strand
GCCCGGTTGCGCTGCACCGCGCCACCCACTTTTTTGCCGGCCGTGATCCCGACCCGGGCATAGGGATATTTCGTGCGGCGGGCGTACAGCACCAGCGCCGGATGGATCTGCACCCTGCCGCGGTAATAGGCGGTGCGGAAATCCTTGTTTTCTTTGATGGTGAACAGCTTCGCCATGCCCTTTCCTCCCGGAACCCGCACGGACCCTGCGCCGCCGTTGCGGCCGCGCAGATTATCGGCACCCGGCCCTTGTTTGCATAAAAAAAGCCACACTCCGGTGGCTCTTTTTCAGTAGGTGAGCTGTTTTCTTCCCTTGGCCCGGCGGCGAGCCAGCACCTTGCGGCCGTTGGCGGTAGACATTCTTTTCCGGAACCCGTGTTCCATTTTGCGATGCCGTTTCTTCGGCTGATACGTACGAAGCATTTCTGTTAATCCTCCCTTTGGCGTGGAATACCGCTTTGAGTACCCATTATATAACAGAACAACAAGAAAAGTCAAGCAAAAACTTCCGGTTTCTTGTCCGGATTGCCTTCTTTTTTTATTGCGTTGTGTATAATGGCCCCTCTTTATACTATATGTTGCGGTCACCCGGCATGCCGGGTGACCGCGCCCGGTTCAGGTTTCGGGTTTGTCCGGCTCTGTTTCCGCACCGGCGTCCGCGTCGGCGTCCTCTTCGGACCCTTCGAGTGCAACGGTCTCTCCTTCCTCGTGCGGGGTCTTGACCAGTGCCACGATGCGGCTGCCGTCGGCCAGCCGCATGACCCGTACGCCTTTGGAGGGCCGGCGGCACAGCCGGATCTCCTCGGCGCGGATGCGGATAATCACCCCGTCGTTGGAAACCAGCAGCACGTCGTCGTCCTCGCCGACGGCGGTCACCGCGGCGACGTCGCCGTACGTTTCGGTATGATAGTTGATCAGCCCTTTGCCGGCTCTTGCCTGCGTGCGGTAATCGTCAAAGTCGCTGATGCGGCCGTAACCGGTCGTCGTGACGGTGAGCAATTTGCTCTCCGGCTCGCACAGCGCGACGCCCACCACGGCGTCGTCCGGCTGCAGCTGGATCGCGCGGACCCCGCGCGCCTGCCGGCCGATGACCCGGGCCTCGTTTTCGTCAAAACGGATCGCCATGCCCTTCCGGGTGGCCACCAGCAGCTGCTGATACCCGTCCGTCACCGCGACGAAGGTCAGCTCGTCTCCCTCGTCGAGGTCGACGGCGATCAGGCCGTTCTTGCGTACGTTGTTGTACGCCGACAGCCGCGTGCGTTTGATCACGCCCTGCCGCGTCACCATGCACAGATATTGCTCCTCGCCGCCGACTTCAGCCATCCGGATCATGGCGCTCACCTTTTCGTCCGCCGCCAGCGGCAGCAGATTGATCAGGTTCATCCCGCGGGATTGGCGGCTGCCCTCCGGCACCTCATAGCATTTCAGCCGATAGACCCGGCCGGCCGTTGTAAAGAACATCACGTAATCGTGGCTCGAGCACAGGAACAGTTTCTCGGTATAATCTTCCTCCCGGGTGGTCATGCCGATGACGCCGCGCCCGCCGCGCCGCTGCGCTTTGTAGACGTCGACCGCCTGCCGCTTGATGTACCCCTTGTGGGACAGCGTGAGCACCGACTCCTCCTCGGGGATCAGGTCCTCGATGTCGACCTCGCCGTTGACCGGCGATATCTCGGTGCGCCGCTCGTCGCCGTATTTGTCCCGCATACGCAGGCAGCCTTCCTTGACGATTTCGTGCACGCGGGTATCGTTTGCCAGGATATCCTGAAAATCGGCGATCCGGGCGGCCAGCTCCGCCAACTCGTCCAGGATCTTCTGCCGCTCCAGGCCGGACAGCTGCCCGAGCCGCATCTGCACGATGGCAGTGGTCTGCACCTCGTCAAACCCGAAGCGCTCCGTCAATTTGGCCTTTGCGTCGTTGGTATCGGCCGCCCGGCGGATGATGGCGACGACCTCGTCGATAAAATCCACCGCGACCCGCAGCGCTTCCACAATGTGGGCCCGCTCCTGCGCCTTGCGCAGATTGAAACGGGTGCGCCGCTCGATGATGCAGCACTGATACCGGATGTACTCCTCAAGCATCTGCTTGAGGGTCAGGATGCGCGGCGTGCCGTCCACCAGCGCCAGCATAATGGCGCCGAAGGTAATCTGCATCTGCGTCATGGCAAACAGCTGGTTGAGCACGAGCTCCGGGTTGGCGTCCTTTTTCAGGTCGATGACGATCCGCATGCCTTCCATGTTGGAGTAATCGACGATGTCGTGGATGCCTTCGATGCGCTTGTCGTCCACCAGTTCCACGATGCTTTTGACCAGCTGGGTTTTGTTGACCTGATACGGGATCTCGGTGACGATGATGCGAGTGCGCCCGCCCGATTCCTCGATCTCAGTCCGGGCGCGCACCGTCAGCTTGCCGCGGCCGGTCGCATACGCCGCCCGGATGCCGGACATGCCCATGATGATGCCACCGGTCGGAAAATCGGGCCCCGGGATCTTCTCCATGATCTCGTACAGCTCCGCTTCCGGGTTGTCGATCAGCAGGCAGATCGCGTCGATCACCTCGCACAGGTTGTGCGGCGGCACGTTGGTCGCCATGCCGACGGCGATACCGCTTGACCCGTTGACCAGCAGGTTGGGGAAGCGGGACGGCAGCACCACCGGTTCTTTGAGCCGGTCGTCATAGTTGGAAATAAAGTCCACCGTGTCTTTTTCGATATCGGCCAACATATCCAGCGACATTTTGGCCAGCCGGGCCTCGGTGTACCGGTAAGCGGCCGCCGGGTGCCCGTCGACGGAGCCGAAGTTGCCGTGCCCGTCGATCAGCGGATAGCGCAGTGAAAAATCCTGCGCCATACGCACCATCGCGTCGTATACCGACGCATCGCCGTGCGGATGATACCGCCCCAGCACAGCGCCGACGGTGTCGGCGCTTTTGCGGTACGCCTTATCCGGCGTCAGGCCGTTCTCGTGCATGGTATACAAAATCCGGCGATGCACCGGTTTCAGTCCGTCCCGCACATCCGGCAGCGCCCGCGCCACGATGACCGACATGGAATACTCCAAAAACCGCTTGCGCATCTCCGCATCCAGGTCCACCACGATCACTTTGCTGTCGGTGTTCTGTGTTCTCTGCTCATCCATGATTTTGTCCGCCTCTCCTTTTTATCCAAGCAGCTGTCGGGCTGCGTCGCTGTCCGTCATCTGTTCCCAGCGCACGAAGGTCTTGCCCGCCGGGTACGCCAGCTGCACGCCGTTTTCATATTTGGTCACCCGGAGCAGATCCCGGCGGCAAAACCGGATCACTCCGTTCTGTATCCGTACCAGCCCGTCCGGGGTCAGCACAAAGGTCCTGTCCCGTGCCGGCTGCGGCCCGGCCGCCTTCCGGATCAGCCGCCACAGCAGCCACTCCGTCAGCAGCACGCCGGCAAACGCCAGCAGAAAGTCCAGCACCGGGATTCCGACGAAGGAGCACCCCGTAAGGACCACCATCGCCAGCAGGATCGCACTGCCGATCATCCACAGCCGGCGCGTGTCTTTCGGTTCCGGCTCGCCGCCGTCCGGGACGGAGGCGATCATCAGCGGTGCGGACGCCCTCGGCGGCGGCGGCAGCGGCAGCGGCCGCACCAACCGGCCCGCCAGCGGCTTGCGGATCCGTACCGCCGCCCCGGCCGGCAGCTGCACCCGCAAAAGGGTCAGCAGCAGGTCGGCGTCAAACGGCGTCATATCCTCCGCGCGCAGCACCAGCTCCTCCCCCGGCATGCACAGAACCAGCAGCATCCGGGTACAGACCATCCGCGTGACCCGCGCAAACGGATACACGCTGGTCCCCTGTGCGCCGACGACCTCGATGCGGTCGTCGTACACCTTCATGCACCGCTCCCGCGGCTCGCTGGCCAGCGCCGTGCGGTACTCCGCTTCATCCCGGCGGTCCCGCCGACGGTCTTCGATCGCTTTGGCGAGCAGACACAGCAGCACCCCCGTCGCGATCAGCGGCATCCAGACGATCAGGCTCGCGCCCTCCATATAAAACAGCGTACTTACGGCGTAAAACGCCACCGTGATCCACACCGACAGCAGCGCCAGCGACGGAAAGCGCTGCAGCAGCCGGCGCTTTTCCGCCTGTTCAACGGGCAGCGGCGGCCGGATGGTCAGCAGCATCCGCAGCTGCGGTTCCGCCGGCGCGGCCGGCGCCGGTATGGGTTGCGGGGAGGGATTTGTCATCCCGGTCCTTCCTTTCTGTATCGGTCAAAGCGCGCGCAGCACTTCGATCAGATCGTTTTGTTCTTGAGGAGTCAACAATCTTCGGGGCAGCAGAACGGTCAGTTCCCGCCCGAAGAACAGCGCCAGCATCGTTTTGCTTTCCCGCCACGCGGTCAGCGCGCTCAGCGGGATCTCTCCCGTTTCTCTGGCGGTGCGCAGCTGTACCCGGTCCGGATAAAACACGTATTGTGCGCTGCCGGACCATTCCGGTTGACGGTCAAAGGCGGCCGCGGCCCGGCTGCGCACCAGCAGCGGCCGCAGGATCCGGTCCTGTGCGATCCACAGCAGCCCCAGCGCCGCCATGCTGCCCGTCAGCAACGGAGAAAGCGCGAGCTGCCCGCTCGCCAGCCAGCCGCCGGCACCCAGCAGCAGCAGCGCGCCGCCGCCGATCAGCGCGGCCAACGAATGCTCCGCCCGCCAGTTCTCTTCCCGGAACGCCGTAAACTCTTCCTTTGTCAAAAGCACGCTGCATTGACAAACAGGTCGTTGTTCCATGCCGGTCCCCCTTAAAAGATCCACGTTTTCATCGTGCGCCGGTGGCGGGCAAATTCCTCGCGCAGCAGGCGCAGGCTCTGCTGCGCCGTATCCGGCGGCAGACACCGCTTCGGCAGCAGAAAAAATCCGGCGCCGTCCCGGCGGAAGATCAGCAGTTCCGGCGTTTCGATCAATTCCCGGATCCGGGCGTAGGAATCAAAACAACTCAGCAGCGCGGATGTCGTTTCCACCCCGTCTTCCCGGAAGCGGAA
Organism: Clostridia bacterium; assembly: GCA_017518415.1. Classification (GTDB taxonomy): domain Bacteria; phylum Bacillota; class Clostridia; order Oscillospirales; family Acutalibacteraceae; genus RGIG6098. The sequence continues at coordinate 10,537 of JAFWVC010000067.1, read as the reverse complement.
ACGCATCGGCAGCCGCAGCTGCCGGAAGGTTTCAAACTCCTGCCGCGCCCGGTTGCGCAGCCGGACGGGGATCCACCAGAAGAACAGCCCGGCCAGGCAGGCCGCCGCCGCAAAGAACACCGCCGCGACCGCCGCCCGGTACCCCGGCTGCCCGATCTCGGAAAGGCTGAGCATCCCCAGCAGCAGCGCCGCCGCGATCCATGCGGCTGAAATCCAGGGGGACTGCATCTCGCCGCTGCACCGGGCCGTGATCAGCCGCGCCCGCACGTATTCTTCCCGCGTGCAGTCCGCCGTACAATCGGGCACCATATCTTTTCTCATGGCCTGTCCCTTTCTTCCGTCAGGCGCCGTGCGCTTTCCCGGCCCCGCGTTTGCTTTGCCGGACCGGTACGCCGGGCAGCGCCTTCTCCCAAAACGTCAGCACGTCGGCGGAAAAAGCCCGGTCCGGCAGGCCGACCAATTGCCCGGGGAAGCGCAGGATCCGCATATCCGGCAGCCGCAGACAATCTATCTGCCCGTACGGCCGCACGTCCGTCTCGTCATTGAAGCGAAGGCCCTGTTCGCACACCGTCACCGTCACGGCCGGACGTTCCTGCGCCGCAAGGCGGGCCTGCGAGCGGAACCGCTTTTCCGGCACGATCCACAGCAGCGCGATCAGCGCCGCGGCGGCCAGCGCCAGCAGCAGCGACGCCGTTTGCGGCTGCGCGACGAAAGCGACCAGACAGTATATCGCCGCCAGGGCCAGGCACCCGGTCTCTATCCAGACGGCCAGCGGACCGGTGCGCCGGGCGGTGCCGTATTTCAGGCAGGCGTAAATCTCCTGCTGCGTCCATTCCACCCGTACGGTCTCGGTATCCATATCACACGTCCAGGTTCAGCGCGTACTTCGCGTTTTTCTCGATAAACTCGCGGCGGGGATCCACCTTGTCGCCCATCAGGATGCTGAATGTCTCGTCCGCGGCGGCCGCGTCGTCCAGATTGACTTGCAGCATCGTGCGGAACGAAGGATCCATCGTCGTTTCTTTCAGTTGTTCGGGGTCCATTTCGCCCAGGCCTTTATACCGCTGTACGTCGGCGCTGCCGCCGAACTCGGCGATATACCGGTCCCGCTCGTCGTCGGAGAAGGCGTAGCGGAACTGTTTACCCTTACTGACCTTGAACAGCGGCGGCTGGGCGATATACACATGCCCCTGCTCGATCAGCGGCCGCATATAGCGGAAAAAGAAGGTCAGCAGCAGCGTGCAGATGTGAGACCCGTCCACGTCGGCATCGGCCATAATGACCACTTTGCCGTAGCGCAGTTTGCTGATATCAAAATCGGAGCCAATCCCGCACCCGAGCGCGACGATCACGGGGGTAAGCTTGTCGTTGCCGTACACCTTGTCGATGCGGGCCTTTTCCACGTTGAGCATCTTGCCCCACAGCGAGAGGATGGCCTGATACTGGCTGTCCCGTCCGCGCACGGCGGAGCCGCCGGCCGAATCGCCCTCGACGATAAACAGCTCGGTGCGTTCCGGATCCTTCCAGATGCAGTCGGACAGTTTGTCGGGCATGCGCAGCGTGCCGAGTTTTTTGCCGGCGCGGGCCTTTTCCCGCGCGGCCTGGGCGGCCTTGCGGGCCTCCGACGCGCTGATGGCCTTCGCCAGGATGCCGCGCGCGAGCGTCGGATCCTCTTCGAGGATCGGCACCAGTTTTTCCTTCAGCATCCGGCCGACCAGCCCCGTCATCGAGGTGTTGCCGAGCTTGGCCTTGGTCTGCCCTTCAAACTGCGCGTCTTTCAGCTTGACGCTCACGACCGCCGTCAGCCCCTCGCAGATATCCTCCCGGCGCAGATCGGCGTCCTCTTTTTTCAGCAGGTTGAACCGCCGCGCATAATCGTTCAGAATGCGCAGCAGGTTGGCGCGGAACGCCGTCTCGTGCGTGCCGCCGTCCACCGTGTGGATATTGTTGGCAAAGGAAAGCAGCAGTTCGTTATAGCTGTCGCTGTATTGGAAAGCCGCCTCCGCGACGGAATCCCCGTCGGTGAGCGACACATGGATGACGTTTTCATGCAGCGGGGTGTTGTTGCGGGTTTTGTTCATATAATCCACAAAGGAAGAGATACCGCCCTCATAGCAATACGTCTCCTGCCGGACCTGTTCGGCGTTGCGCCGGTCCGTCAGGGTGATGCGCAGCCCCGCGTTGAGGAAGGCCTGCTCCCGCAGCCTTTTTTGCAGCGTTTCAAAATCGTACTCCGTCGTTTCGGTAAAGATTTCGGGGTCCGGCTTGAAACGGATGAGGGTGCCGGTCTCCTGCGTTTCCCGGATACGGGTCAGCTCGCTGACCGGGTCGCCCCGTTCGAACCGCAGGGCGTGCACGTACCCGTCGCGGGAGATCTCCACCTCCATCCACTCCGACAGTGCGTTGACGACCGAGGAACCCACGCCGTGCAGCCCGCCGGAAACCTTATAGCCGCTGCCGCCGAACTTACCGCCGGCGTGCAGTACCGTGAGCACCACCGTCACGGTGGGGATGCCCATTTTTTCATGGATGCCCACCGGGATGCCGCGCCCGTTGTCGCGCACCGAGATCACGTCGCCCGGCAGGATATCCACTTCGATATGCGAGCAGACGCCGGCCAGCGCCTCGTCAATGGAGTTGTCCACAATCTCGTACACCAGATGGTGCAGTCCGCGCGGCCCGGTCGAACCGATATACATACCGGGGCGTTTGCGGACCGCCTCCAGCCCTTCCAGGACCTGAATCTGGCTTTCGTCGTATACTTCCGCTTCTCCCGTCAGGTTTTGTTTTTGTTCTTCCGACATGCTGTCGTCCTCCTCGTTGGTTGGTTCGTTCGCTTATAGGATCGCGGCCCGCTTTTTCAGCGTGGCCGTTGCCAATTGTGAAAGGTAAACCGTTTCGCTGCCGTCCTTTTCCGCACAAACGACGAAGGAACGGGGCAGCTGTCCCGCCGATACCTCGGTGACGCGCCGGCCTTTTTCGGCGTCGGCCAGAAAGCGCCGCGTATTGGCGGCAAGGGTCGTGGTCTCGATGTCGAAGATCCCGACAACGTCCCGGCTGTGCACCACCGTATTTTCTCCTAAATAAATGTACATAACATCACCTGAGACGGAAGCCTTTGAAGGATTCGTCCTCCACACGGTCTTCCTGTTCCTTTTTCCACGCGGCCAGCTGCCGGTGCGTTTCGACCAGCATCCGGGCAAAGAAGGCCGCGGCGATCAGCAGCAGCAACAAACCGACCAGCCCCAACTGCCAGCTGAACAGCCACAATATTCCCGCGACGACCAGCGCCGCGCCGCAGCCGACCGCCGCCTTGCAGACGGCGCGGCGCCATGCCCGGCGATACTTTTGCGCGATCTGCCGCTTTTGATCCATCTTCCTTCACTCCCGCAGCAGGCGCCCCTGCCGGATCCGGAATTGCTGTCCGCTCTTCATGCGCAGCAGAGGCCCCGGATCGCAGCAGGTGATGAAGACCTGCCAGTCCAGAATATGGTTGAGGATATACTCCTGCCGGGCCGGGTCCAGTTCGCTCATCACGTCGTCGAGCAGCGCGACGGGCTTTTCCTTCGTCGTCTGCTGCAGCAGGGATGCTTCGGCTAATTTCAGCGCCAGCACGGCCGAGCGCTGCTGCCCCTGTGAGGCATACGTCCGGGCCGGCATGGCGTCTATCTGTATCTCCAGGTCGTCCCGGTGGGGACCGACGCCGGTGCTGCCGCAGGCGAGATCCTGCTCCCGGTTGTCGGCCAGCGCCTGCAAAAAGCAGGCCTGCCACTGCTCTTCCTGCGGCGGCAGCGCCACGCTGCTGCGGTATTGCAGCGTCATTTTTTCCTTTTCGGCGGAGATGCCGCCGTAGATCTCCGCGGCAACCGGCGTCAGGCTGCGCACGTACGCCTGCCGGGCCGCCCACACCTGGGCGCCGGCGGCGGCCAGTTTTTCCGAAAACACGTCCAGCAGCCCTTCCAGATCCCGGTGAAACCGGGCGTCCTTCAGCAAAGCGTTGCGCTGCTGCAGCAGACGCAGATAGGTGCCGAGCACCGTTACGTACCCGGGCCGGTGCTGGCAGTAGGCCGCGTCCAGAAACCGCCGGCGGGCCTCCGGCCCGTCTTTGACCAGTTGCAGATGGACCGGTGAAAAAACGATACCGCAGAAGTGCCCCGCCATTTTGGCGGGGGATGCCAACCGGATCCCGTTGAGGGTGAAACTGCGCCCCTTATCGATGTGCAGTTCAGCCTTCTGTTCCCGTCCGGCGGCGGTAAAATCCATCGACAGCAACGCCTCCGGCCGGTCCAGCTCCACCAATTCCCGATCCTTGGCACCCCGGAAACTTTTGCTGCCGGTAAACAGCCAGATCGCCTCTAAAATATTGGTCTTTCCCTGTGCGTTCTGCCCGACGATGACGTTGCAACCCTCACACGGCTGCAGGCAGAGCGTCTGCAAATTGCGGAAATGTTCCGCCGTTAACTGTTTTACCAACATTTATTTTACCGTTATCTCGGTATCCCCGATTGTTACCGTCATTCCGGGACGGATCTTGCGGCCGCGCTGCGTGCAGACCTCACCGTCCACCCGCACGTCGCCGCGCAGAACGTGCTGTTTGGCTTCCCCGCCCGTTTCCGCCGCGCAGGCTTTTTTCAGCAGCGCGTCCAGCCGGATGAACTCGGTGGAAATCTCTACCGTCCGCGTCATGTGTTTTTCAGCCGCACCGGCAGCACCAGAAACAGAAAATTTTCTCCGCTGGTCGGCAATATCTTCATCGGCTGCAGCGGTCCCGCCAATTCCACGCGGACCTCGTCCACCTCGGCGTTGCGCAGTGCGTCGAGCAGGAAGCGGCTGTTGAAGCCCATCTCTTCCTTTTTGCCCTCGATCTTCGCGGGCAGCACGTCGTTGACACGGCCGACCGACGTCGAACAATAAATCTGTACCTTATCTTCCATAAAACTGCATACCAGCGGCGCTTTTAACCGGTCGTTGGTCACGAGGGCCGCGCGGTCGACGCTGTCGATAAAAGCGCGGGTATTGACGCGCACCACCGTCGATGCATTTTGCGGAATGGCCCGCTGATACGGCAGGAACTCCCCTTCCAGCAGGCGGGAAATCACCACGTAACCGCCGATATCCATCATCACGTGCCGGCGGCCGACCGCCATGCTCATGCGGCTGTCTTCTTCGCTGAGCAGTTTAAGCGCCTCGCCCAGCGTTTTGCCCGGCACGACGAACTTCATTTCGCCGCTGCCCTCGATCATCTCGCTACGCATAGCCAGCCGGGACCCGTCCACGGCTACCAACCGCAGCTGCCGGTCCTTCCACTCGAACAGCACGCCGGTCTGGATCGGGCGCACCGTCGTCTGCGCCACGGCAAACAGCGTTTGCCGGATCATGCTGCGCAGCAGGTTCTGCGGCAGCGTCAGACCGACCCCGTCGTTGACCGTCGGAATCTCCGGATAATCGGCTGCGTCGATACCCATGATGGTAAACTCCGTCGCATCGCTGACGATAACGGTGTTCCCTTTTCCGTCGACTGAGAAGGATACCTCCTCACCCGGAAGTTTTCGCACCAGATCGCCCAGCATTTTGGCCGGCAAAACGATCTTGCCCTCCCGCTGGATCTCGGCGCCGATATTGGTCGTAATACCCATTTCCAGGTCGTATCCCGTCAAGGTCAGTTTGTCTTCCATTGCCTCGAACAGGATCCCTTCCAGGGCGGCCAGAGTGGTTTTTCCCGAAACGGCGCGCTGTACGTTGCTGACGGCGTCTACCAACGCCTGTGTCTGGCAGGTAAATTGCATGCGGACCATCCTTTCTGGATTCAATATTTCGGTTTTCGGTATCTATATACAAACTAGAAAATCAGTAGTCGTCATAGAGGGTGTGAATTAGTCAAAAAAAACCGGAAAACTCATGTGGCAGAGAAAAAAGCCTTATCTTTTCCGCCGGCGGAAAAAGGTGGAAAAGCCGCGCGCTGTTCACAGGGCTTTTTTTGTTTTTGCCGGTTGTTCACATCCTGTGCAGAAACCGGATGTGGATAGTGGAAAAAAAGTTTATTTTTCGGACAGGTTTTTGATGATATCCTGAATACGGGCTTTGTAGGCCGGATCCCGTGCGATGCGTTCCTCCACCCGCTGGATGGCGTACACGACGGTGGAATGGTCGCGCGACCCGAAGTCTTCCCCTATCTTTTTCATCGGCTGATTGGTCACGGTGCGCACGATATACTGAGCAATCTGCCGGGCGTTGGATACCTCCCCCGAACGTTTGGAGGAACGGATATCCTCCGGATCGACGTTGAAGGTACGAGCTACCTCGTTGATCACACGGTCGACCGTGATGGGCACGGGCTGGTCGTCGTTGCGCACGTCGCAGATCGCGCTCTGGATGGTCAGACGGGAGGGCATCGTCCCTTCAATCTGATAATACGCCCACAGTTTTTTGACCAGGCCTTCCAGCTGCCGGATATTGCTTTTCAGCTGTTCGGCTATGTACGCCACGTCTTTTTCGTCGATCGGCAGGCCGATTTGTTCCGCTTTACGCCGGATGATGGCGATGCGCGTTTCCAGATCCGGCGGCTGAATATCCGCCAGCAGGCCGCTTTCAAACCGGGAACGCAGCCGCTCTTCCAGCGCGGCCATTTCCTTCGGCGGCCGGTCGGAGGTCAGTACGATCTGTTTTTTTGCCTGATACAAGGTGTCAAAAGTGTGGAAAAACTCTTCCTGCGTGCTGGTTTTGCCGGAAATAAACTGGATATCGTCCACCAGCAGCACGTCGACCTGCCGATATTTGGCCCGGAACTCCTGAATCTGCGCAGGCCCTTTCTGCAGTGCCTCGATCAGCTCGTTGGTCATCGTTTCGCCTTTGGTGTAAAGCATTTTGAAGGTCGGGTGCGTTTTGCGGATCTCATTGCGGATGGCAAACAGCAGGTGCGTTTTGCCTAACCCGGAATTGCCGTAGATGAACAGCGGATTATACGCACCGGAAGGGTTGCTCGCCACCGCCAGCGACGCCGCATGCGGAAATTTGTTGGAGGGCCCGACGACAAAGTTACCGAAGGTGTATTCCTCCTCTTCTTCGGCGAGCGACGGCACGCCGGCCGGTTTCTGCGCGCCTGCGTCTTCCTGTTCGCAGATGATCTTCAGCTCCAGCGGCAGGCCGAGCACGGCGGAAAACGCCTCCTTGATCCGGTCGGCGTAATGTTCGCGGATGATCTTGCGCTGAAAATCGGTATGGACCGACACGACGACGGCGTCCTCCTCTATGCTGCGCGGCTCGATGCAGGAGATCCATACGTTGTAGGCGACCCGGGAAATGTCGTTGGATTGTTGAAGATAAGCCAGTACGTTGTTCCACATTTCTTTCATGGATTCCATAACAAAACTCCTTTTTATATCGGAAAGCGTAATTGTCCATTTATACAGTATGCATTATATCACAGTTACTTATATATTACAAGTAATATAAAATAAAAAAATAATATTTTTTCCACACTTCTGTGGAAAATACCATTGTATTACCGCACGGAATATGTTAGAATAGAGAACAAACAAGCCCACGGCAGGAGGTTTTAGCATGGAACAGGACCGTGAATTGGCCAAAACATACGAACCGCAGGAAGTGGAAAGCCGCGTCTACCGGTTTTGGAACGAACATCATTATTTTCACGCGCAGGTACAGCCGGATAAAAAGCCGTATACCATCGTCATACCGCCGCCCAACATCACCGGGCAGCTGCATATGGGCCACGCGCTGGATGAAACGCTGCAGGATATCCTGATCCGCTGGCGCCGCATGCAGGGATACGAGGCGCTGTGGATGCCGGGGACCGACCACGCCTCCATCGCCACGGAGGCCAAGATCGTCGAGGCAATGGCCAAAGAGGGCCTGAAAAAAGAAGACCTCGGCCGGGATAAGTTTCTGGAACGGGCCTGGGAATGGAAAAAGACGTACGGCGGGCGCATCGTCGAGCAGCTGAAAAAGCTGGGTTCCTCCTGCGACTGGGAGCGGGAACGCTTTACGCTGGACGAAGGCTGCTCCCGCGCCGTGCGCGAAGTTTTCGTGCGCCTGTACGAAAAAGGGCTGATCTACCGCGGCGAGCGCATCGTCAACTGGTGCCCGCATTGCCACACCTCCATTTCGGACGCCGAGGTGGAGTTTGAAGAAAAGGACGCCGCGTTTTATCATCTGCGCTACCCCGTGCTGGACGCGCAGGGGCAGCCGACCGATACCTTCCTGGCGCTGGCCACCACCCGGCCGGAGACGATGCTGGGCGATACCGCCGTGGCCGTCCATCCGGATGACGAACGGTATAAGGATCTGGTCGGTAAAAAGCTGCTGCTGCCGTTGGTCAACAAGGCCATCCCCGTCATTGCCGACACCTACGTGGAGATGGATTTCGGTACCGGCGCGGTCAAGATCACGCCCGCCCATGACCCGAACGACTTCGAAGTGGGTCTGCGGCACGGGCTCGAAGTGATCACCGTCATCGACCAGGACGGGCGCATGAACGAAAAAGCCGGCCGGTATCAGGGCATGACGGCGCTGGAATGCCGCAAGGCCATCGTCGAGCAGTTGGATAAAGAGGGGTATCTGATCCGCATCGAGCCGATCAAGCACAACGTGGGCAGCTGCTACCGGTGCCATAATACCATCGAGCCGCTCGTATCGCTGCAATGGTTCGTCAAGATGGATACCCTCGCCGCCCCGGCGATCGAGGCGGTGCGCAGCGGGCAGACGCGTTTTGTGCCCGAACGGTTTGAGAAGATCTACTTCCACTGGCTGGAAAATATCCGGGATTGGTGCATCTCCCGCCAGTTGTGGTGGGGCCACCGGATTCCGGCGTGGTACTGCGACGGCTGCGGGCAGACCATCGTCGCCCGGGAAGACCCGACGGTCTGCCCGCATTGCGGCGGCACGCATCTGCATCAGGACGAGGATACGCTGGACACCTGGTTCTCCTCCGCTTTGTGGCCGTTTTCCACCCTCGGCTGGCCGGATCAGACGCCGGAGCTGAAATATTTTTACCCGACGGATACGCTGGTCACCGGGTACGACATCATCTTTTTCTGGGTGGTGCGCATGATGTTCTCCGGGCTGGAGCACATGGGGCAGGTCCCCTTCCGCACGGTGTTCATCCACGGTCTGGTGCGGGATGCGCAGGGCCGCAAGATGTCCAAATCCCTCGGCAACGGCATCGACCCGCTGGAAATCATCGACCGGTACGGGGCCGACGCGCTGCGTTTCATGCTGGCCACCGGCAACGCCCCGGGCAACGACATGCGCTTTATGCAGGAAAAGGTGGAGGCCTCCCGCAACTTTGCCAACAAACTGTGGAACGCCGTGCGCTTTATCCGCATGAACCTCGGGGAGGAGCCGCTGCCGGCCGGCCTGCCCGGCACGCTGCGGCTGGAAGACAAATGGATCCTTTCCAAGTGCAACACGCTGATCAAAGCCGTGACAGATAATTTAGAAAAGTTCGAGCTGGGTATCGCCGTCCAGAAACTGTACGAGTTCATCTGGGACAGCTTCTGTGACTGGTATATCGAGCTGAGCAAGAGCCGCCTGCAGGGCGAGGACGCCGTCCCGGCGCGGCGCGTGCTGGTGTACGTTATGGATCAGATGCTGCGGCTGCTGCACCCGTTTATGCCGTTTATCACCGAGGAACTGTGGCAGGCCCTCCCGCACGAGGGCGAGGCGCTGATCGTGGCGTCCTGGCCCGTCTTTTCGCCGCAGTTGTGCTTTGCCGAGGAAGAAAAAGAGATGGAGCGGATCATGGAGGCCATCCGCGCGGTGCGCAACCGCCGGGCCGACATGAACGTGCCGCCGTCCCGCAAGGCGGAGCTGTTTATCGAAACGGCCTTCCCCGAGACCTTCCGGCACGGCGCGGCCTTCCTTGAGCGGCTGGCCGCCGCTTCGGCGGTGGAGATCGGCGAGCGGTTCGATATCGAGGGCGCCGTCAGCATCGTCACGCCGGACGCCACCATCCGCATCCCGCTGCGCGAACTGGTCGATCTGCAAAAGGAGCGGGAGCGCCTGATGAAGGAAAAGGCGGCTGTCGAAAAACAGCTGGAAGGCGTGCGTGCCCGGCTGAACAACACGGCCTTTACCGGCAAAGCGCCCGCCGCGGTGGTGCAGACGGCCCGCGACAACGCGGCCCGCTTGCAGGAAAAACTCACGCTGCTGGACCAAAGCCTGGCCTCGCTGGGCTGACCGGATAAAAGAAAAAAAGGAGCGGGGGGTCTGCCGACTGTTCTAAAGGACAGTCGGCAACGAAATCCACCCTTTCAGGGTGGGTGAAATCGCCTGCGGCGGTGAAATTGCCCTGCGGGCAGTGAAATCCGCCTCGACGGCGGGTGGGTGGATTTCATTTCACCGAACGCGTCAGCGTTCGATTTCACCTGAGGGCGAAGCCCGAAGATTTCACCTTTTGCCGCAAGGCAAAAGATTTCACTTTTTTCGACGTTTGGCACACAAACGTCCTGCTTGCGGTGATATGCGACGAAAAAACCGGCTGAAATAAGGGCTTCATTGTCCTTACCTCAGCCGGTTT
>JAFWVC010000007.1 GCA_017518415.1 Clostridia bacterium | reverse complement strand
GTGCGCGGGTATGTGATGCTCGGCAGCGACGCGGGCGCGTTTGGCGCCAACCAATTCTGGTATTATGATCACGGCGGTTCCATTCAGCTGAAGGCGGGCTGGAACCACGTGTGCGTCAAGCTTTCCAAAGGGTCGCAGCCCGGCAAGGACCCGGTCGCCTGGAACAGCCTGACCAATTACCGCATCCTGTTCTTCTGCGATGACGAGCAGGCATACAGCGTGTGGCTGGATAACCTGTATATCAGTAACTATCAGGAGAATAAACTGCCGTCCTGACGGCAGACGCCGCGCCGGCCCGATCGGGCCGGCGTATCGCCTTTTTATCAAGACGGCCGGAAGAGGGGAGTGAGCGCGACGAAAACAGCGCTGATCATGGAAGGCGGCGCCATGCGCGGAATGTTTACCTGCGGCGTCATCGACGTTTTACTGGAACACGGCGTGCGGTTCGACGGGGCGGCGGGCATATCCGCCGGCGCCGTGTTCGGCTGCAATTATAAATCGCATCAGATCGGCCGGCCGATTCGGTACAACAAAAAATACGGCGCTGACCCGCGCTATTGCAGCATCCGTTCCCTGCTGAAAACGGGCGACCTGTATGGGGCAGATTTTTGCTACCACGTTTTGCCGGACGTGCTCGACCCCTTCGACAGGGAAACCTTCCGCCGCGACCCGACGGCGTTTTACATCGGCGCCGTCGACGTGCGCACCGGGCAGATGGCTTACCATCTGTGTACCGACGGCGGCGCGCAGGATATGCTGTGGATGCGCGCCTCCGCCTCCATGCCGCTGGTGTCCCGGCCGGTGCCGATCGGGGACCGGCTGTTTCTGGACGGCGGCATCGTGGACGCCGTGCCCTATGCGTATATGGAAAGCATCGGGTATGATCGCAACGTTATCGTGCTGACCCGGCCGGCGGGCTACGTCAAGCAAAAATCGTCGGCGCTGCCGCTGGCAAAGGTGCTGCTGCGCCGCTACCCCGCGGTGATCGAAGCGATGGCGGTGCGGCATGAGCGCTACAACGCCCAGATGCGGCAGATCGCCGCACGGGAGCAGGCCGGGCAGGCCCTGGTGCTGCGGCCGCCGCAGCCGCTGGGCATCCGCCGGACGGAGAAGGACCCCGCTGCGCTGGAGCGGGTGTATCAGACGGGCCGGCAGGTCATGAACGCGCGGCTGGAAGAACTCAAAGCCTTTCTGGCCCGCGACCCGGCCGCTGTGTAAAAAGAAGGCCGTTGATTGGGCCGGCACTACAAAAAGCACCCCCATGGTAGTTCCCTTCGATCTGCCATAGGGGGCATTTTTCTTTATCTGTATCTGTTGTTTTTTGCTTCCGCAGCTGCAGCAAGGACTAGTGTATGCACTCCGTTACCATAGCAAAAGATTTTGCCGCCAGCGTCAAATGTTATGTCCATAGACTTGTTATAAAAGCCGACATATCCTTTCTCGTAACTAAATCCGCTAATTTGATTTCCAGACTCTCGAAGGGCACCGACTGGCATATTACAATTATCACGAACTACTTCCTCTGACATTTTCCGATCTCCTTTCTAGTTTTTGTGAATCCGCTTATAGTGCGTTACGACCGAGGTGGATGTGTTTTTTGTTTTTGCATCCGTCGTATAAAGAGAAGGTGGTGTAGGGTTCCTACACCACCCGTCGCTCTTAGTTGCATCGTTGCATCAAAGGTTAAGAATTCGTACGATAGGTTATACCGCAGGAACTTTGAAACATCTTTGTGCAGCAATTTGCCGCAGATGCAAGATAAGAATCGACAGCTTTAACTTTCAGCATTCGTGTGTCCTCCTTTCATTTTTATTATTTTTGCTTCGGTAATTGTACAGGCTTCGGAGTATTTCCCAAGAGGGTCACCCGTTTCCTGCATTGCACTACCGGGACAAAAATCACACTGCGACTTGTGAGAACAATTCTCACACCCCTTTAGATGATCCATGCGAAACGAGCGCACATATTGTAAGGTCTTTGAATGATTCCATATTTCGGAAATGCTGGTGTTTCTAACATTTCCGCAGGAGATCAGTAAGGCATTGCAAGGGAAGACTTCGCCGTATGGATTAATGTTCAAACTGAAGGCACCCGCGCCGCAAACCGGATTCTCTTTTTTCTTTGCAAATGTTGAGACAAAGTCTCCGCTACAAGAAAGCAAGATATGAGCATCTACTTTTTTCATTACGTCTGCATACAATTCAACGCTCTTCAAGCGGTGCTCCGTGGGTCCCATGCCTCCGTTATTTGTCGGAGTCACTTGCATACTGACCTGGATTGTTGTTCCAAGTTCCTTGGCCAGATTCATGATCCCTTCCACATCTTCATAATTTTCTTCTACCAGTGAAACCTTGATATTTGTCGGTATACCAAGCAACTTGCATTTTTTGATCGCGTCTGTTGTTTTATTAAAGGAGCCCGGAAGTTGAGTGAACGCATCGTGCTTCTCCGGAATGTAATTGTAGATACTGAAATGTATACTCCTCGGATAGAGCTTTTTTAACCGATAGAAGTCTTCGTCTTTTAATAAGGTTCCATTCGTGAAAATGTTAATTGCAAAGCCTTGAGAGTAGGCATATTCCATAATCTCAAAAGCATCGTTTCGAACAAACAGGTCGCCACCGGTAAAGGTAAGTTCAACTACATTCATAAGTCTTAAATCGTCAATAACATGCTTAATTTCAGTAGTTGAAAGTTCTTTTGTCACCTCGTTTTCACGAGGACAATAACAATGGCGGCAGTGTTCGTTACATCTAAAAGTCAGTTCAAACTGTACAGAATGCAATGCATGAACCGCATCGTATTGTGCCATCTTTATTGATGATTCCAATGTGCGCTTGCGTTCTTCCAATATAACGGCAGGGGAAACGATACCCAAGTCAGACAACTGCTGAATGGTTTTGTCAAACTCTTCTCGAGCGACGGGCGCGTCAGCTCTTTTGTTTAACTCGTCAAAGATCAAATCCGCATCCTTCGCGGTTTTAATAAGTTCAAGCAATGTATAGATTTCTCCGCCGAGCAAAAATACTTTTTGCGCAGATGTACGGTATAGAATAACATCTCCGTTTGGTGTCATCCTAAAGAATACATCGGGAGATAAACTTATATATTTCATAATCTACATCATTCCCTGCTTCTGCCATGGATTCCCGTATACGACTTATGGCGCTCCACGATCTGATTCTCTTCCTCCCGTTAAGCCGTTACGGTAGTTAACGCTTTTTTGCATACTTCTTGAGCTCTGACCACAACTCGTATTTCTCACATGGATTAAACAAAAAAATTTGATAGTTATCAGCACAACGAGTTGAAAGACGGGATGATTCCGGATCCGATGCGGGTGCCCATAGGCATCGAAGCCCATATCACATTCCCCCAATTGACTATGTAACAACACAACTAAGGGGGCCCAAAATCCCCTTTTAGCTTCTCGGACTGTGGAAAATTGGGGGCGAAAGTGTTGGCAAGTTCCACAACATCTGTACCAATATCTGATTTTAGTTTTTTCTACTTTGTCCGCCATAACTCTTCCTCCTATTATAATACTATTTACAATTATCTGCTATCTGCTGTATCGGCAGTTAATGTTTTCATAAGCTTTTTGCGTTCTGATTCGTTTAACGACGGCTTTTTGTGGCGATACATCGCTGCACCATACGGGCTGGCGCGTCCATTCCACAGAAGACGTAAAATGCGTCAATTGGCTGGCCGCATTATCCGTCGACGGTTGCACACGCTAATTATAACGACGTGAAAGGAATCCCGTTTTCTATTGCGTATTTTTCTGCGAACGAACCGAGGTGCGCTTGAATAGTCAGATGGGGACAATCGTCAAACGCATATTTTTCTATTTCTGTTACGCTGTTCGGGATTACAATGTTCGTTAATGCTGTGCAGCCGTGAAACGCATATTCTCTGATTCGCGTTACGCCGTTTTCTATATGGACGCTTGTTAAAGCTGTACAACCGATAAAGACGCCGCAGTCAATTTCATAAACGCTGCCGGGAATTACGATGCTTTTCAATCCCGTGCAACCTATAAAAGCGTTTTGCTCGATGCTTTTAACGCCGTTCGGGAGAAGAACATCGCTTATATCTTCGCGGTCCATAAACATACCGCGTCCGCCGAATCCGACGTGTTTAACTCCTTCCGGAACAACCACGTGCCCTCCGGGACCGTCATATTCTTCAAGAATTCCGTTATTTATAACAAAACCGCTTTCATCTTCAAACATTGTCCTAGTCCGATCCCTTCCAAACTATTTATAAAAAAGATACCCCATTTTGGGGTAAAAGTCAATACCCCAAAATGGAATATTTTATATTCTTTTTGAGGTGATTCAAATGAAAGAGGATAAAGATTATATTGATAAATTGGTGGAGTTAAGAATTGACCGGGATAAGACACAGAAGGAAATAGCCAAACAGCTTCAAACCAGCCAAACGGCGGTATCAAAATGGGAATTAAGACAGAGAAAGCTCACTATAGAAGATTTGCGGATCCTTTGTCTCTATTATAAGGTATCCGCGGATTGGCTGCTCAATTTACCGTATCATCCGGAGCAGGTAACGTCCAATACAGAGGGTCGTTGTTGAGGGACGGGCGGGCGGAGCCTTTCTGGCCCGCGACCCGGCCGCTGTGTAAAAAAAGGCCGCCGCCCCATGCGGGCGGCCTCCTTTTTTTGTGCGCCGGCATTTACAGAAGGGAGAAAATATGCTACAATAAAAAACGGAAAAAACCGTTAAAAAAAGGGGGCGCGGGCTGTGAGAGATCTGGAGGCGCCGGCCGGCGTTTCCGCCGCGCATCGCCGCACGGCGGCATTGACGCAGCAGGCGCTGGGGGCGGCGCTGATCTGCCTTTGCTCGTGGATCACGCTGCCGGGCGCGGTGCCGTTTACCATGCAGACCTTTGCCGTAGCGTGCGTGCTGGGCCTGCTCGGCGGCCGGCGGGGGACGGCGGCCATCCTTTGCTATCTGGCGCTGGGTGCCGCGGGGCTGCCGGTGTTTGCCGGCTTTACAGGCGGCCCCGGCCGCCTGTTCGGGGCAACCGGCGGGTATCTCGTCGGTTTTCTGGCGATGGGGCTGGTGTACTGGCTGGTCACCGGCCGGTCCGCCCGCCCGTGGCGGATGGCGGCCGGCTGGGCGGCCGGACTGGTCGTCTGTTACCTGTTCGGCACGGTTTGGTTCGTTTGCCTGTACGGCGGCGGGCCGATATCGTTTGCGGCCGCGCTGGGGACGTGTGTGCTGCCCTTTCTGCCGGCGGATGCGGCCAAACTGGCCCTGGCAGGGACGGTGGTTCGTCTGATAGCGCCCCGGCTGCACCTCGCGGATCGGTCAGAAAAATCAAGGAATAAAGGAGAAAAGAAATGCAGTTGACGAAGGACATTTTCCACATCGGCGTGAACGATCACGAAATCGACCTGTTCGAGGGGCAGTACGTCGTGCCCAACGGGATGGCGTATAATTCCTATCTGATCCGGGACGAGAAGGTCGCCGTGATGGACACGGTGGACCGCCGTTTTACCCACGAATGGCTTGACAACCTCGAAAAAGCGCTGGACGGAAGAAAGCCGGACTACCTGATCGTGCAGCACATGGAGCCGGACCACTCGGCCAACGTCGTGCGCTTTGCCGAAACTTATCCGGCGGCGACGATCGTGGCTTCCGCCAAGGCGTTTACCATGATGCGGCAGTTTTTCGGCACCGATTTTGCCGACCGGCGGCTGGTCGTCGGCGACCGGGACACGCTGCCGCTGGGCCGGCATACCCTGACCTTTCTGAGCGCGCCGATGGTGCATTGGCCGGAGGTGCTCGTGACCTATGATGCGGCGGATAAAACGCTGTTTTCCGCCGACGCGTTCGGCAAGTTCGGCGCGCTCGACGTGCAGGAGGACTGGGCCTGCGAGGCCCGGCGCTACTACGTCGGCATCGTCGGCAAATACGGCGCGCAGGTACAGGCACTGCTGAAAAAGGCCGCCGAGCTCGACATAGAGAAGATCTGCCCGCTGCACGGGCCGGTGCTCACGGAAAACCTGCCGTATTACCTGAACCTGTACCGGATCTGGTCGTCCTACGGGGTGGAGAGCGACGGCGTCGTCATCGCCTACACGTCGGTGTACGGCGGCACCAAGCGGGCGGTGGAGCTGCTGGCCGAAAAATTGCAGGCCAACGGCTGCCCGAAGGTCGTCGTCAACGACCTGGCCCGCATGGATATGGCCGAGGCCGTGGAGGACGCCTTCCGCTACGGCCGGCTCGTACTGGCGACGACGACGTACAACGCCGACGTGTTCCCCTTCATGCGGGAGTTTATCCGTCATTTGACCGAGCGGGGCCTGCGCAACAAGACCATCGGCATGATCGAGAACGGTTCCTGGGCGCCGCAGGCGATCCGCACGATGAAGCAGATGCTCGAAGGCTGCCAGAACCTGACGTATACCGAAAACAACGTCCGCATCCTCTCCGCCCTCAACGAGGACAGCCGTGCCCAGCTCGACGCGCTGGCCGACGAGTTGTGCCGCGACTACCTCGAACAGCGCAGCGAAACGGCGCATAAAAACGACTTGACGGCGCTATTCAACATCGGTTACGGGCTGTACGTCGTGACCTGTCACGACGGCAAAAAGGATAACGGGCTGATCGTCAACACCGTATCGCAGGTGACCAACACGCCCAACCGGGTCGCCGTGTGCATCAACAAGCAGAACTATTCGCACCACGTCATCAAACAGACGGGGATCATGAACGTCAACTGCCTGTCGGTCGAGGCGCCGTTCTCGGTGTTCGAGACCTTCGGGTTCCAAAGCGGCCGTCAGGTTGACAAGTTTGCCGGTACCGAACCGCTGCGGTCCGACAACGGGCTGGCCTTCCTGCCGCGGTATATCAACGCGCTGTTGTCGCTGAAGGTCGAGCAGTACGTCGATCTCGATACCCACGGGATGTTCATCTGTTCGGTGACCGAGGCGCGCGTGCTGTCCGACCGGGAGACGATGACCTATACCTACTACCAGAATCACGTCAAGCCCAAGCCGCAGACGGAGGGCAAAAAAGGCTACGTCTGCAAGATATGCGGCTATGTGTACGAGGGCGACGAGCTGCCCGAGGACTTCGTGTGCCCGCTGTGCAAGCACGGCGCGGCCGATTTTGAGCCGATCACCGGGTGAGCGGCGCGGGGAGGCGTATGGGATGAGACGGGACGAGCGGGCCGTGACGGATACGGGGGAGATCTACGACATTCTCAACCGGTGCGATACCATCCGCGTCGGGATGAACGGGGGCGCGTACCCCTATGTGGTGCCGATGACCTTCGGCTGCGCGTGCGAGAACGGCAGGATCGTCGTCTACTTCCATTCGGCCGGCGCCGGCCGGAAGTGGGACATCCTGCAGCGCGACCCGCGCGTGTGCATCGAAGCGGACCTGTATTATCAGGTAGCCCGGCAGGCCGGCGGCAGTATCACGGCCATGTACGAGAGCGTGATCGGCACCGGCACGGCCGAGCGGCTGACCGCGCAGGCGGACAAGGTGGCCGCGCTGAAATGCATGCTGCTGCATTATAAGGAGAGCGGCTTCCCCGTGACCAGCTGTCAGGGGCTGGCCCGGGTCGAGGTGTTCCGGGTCGTGCTCGAAGAGGTCACCGGTAAACGCAATTTGTAAGTGAAGGCACGGTATCATCATACCAAAAAGCCCGGCGTCTGAGACGCCGGGCTTTTTATATTGTATTGAGCGCCGCCGGTCAGGAGAGGATGCGGCGGATGATCCACAGTTGCAGCCGCCGCGGCAGGGCGCTGAGCAGCCGCAGCAGCGGGTTGCGGTTGAGGTTGTACACAAAGCGCGGCCGTTTGGCCCGCAGCACGCGCAGCACCTTTTGTGCCAACTTGTCCGGCGTGACGCTGCGCGCCTCCACCCGCTGTACGATCCGCCGGAAGCGCTCCGCGTGCACGGGGTACAGCCCGGTGCCGGTGCAGAAGCGCTCCAGCGCGCGCAGGGAGGAGGGGAGCATGCCGGTATTGACCGCGCCCGGCCGCACGACGGATACCGGGCGGCCGAGCAGCTGCATCTCCATGCGCAGCGAGTAGGCGTAGGCTTCCAGCGCGGTCTTGGTGACGGCGTAGAGGCCGGTAAAGGGCAGCGGATCGAGCGGCGCGAGCTCGCTGGTGATGATGACGCAGCGGGCGCCGGGGGCCAGCAGCGGCACGGCCAGCTTGTTGACGCGGTACACGCCGAACAGGTTGACGTTGAAGATGCGCACAAACGCCTCCTCGTCGATTTCGAGCAGCGAGTTCAGGTCGTACAGGCCCGCGGCGTGGATGACGCCGTCGAGCGGCCCGCTTTCGCCGACGAGGCGCAAAGCGGCTTGCAATGAGGCGGAATCGGTCAGGTCCGCCGCCAGAAGGTGCCACGGCGGTTCCGCCGCCGGCCGGGTCCGGTCGAGGCCGAACACTTCGTGCCCCGCGTCGGTCAGCGCCCGGCAGATCGCCGTGCCCATTCCGCCGGCCGCCCCGGTTACCAGATACCGCGCCATCGTCGCATACCGCCTTTCCGCCGGGGGGATCAGCCCCCGTTTTTCATGATTTTATGATACTCCGAAAGCGCCGCGCCGTCAATGGCCGCCGCGTTCGTGTGCCAGCAGCAGACGCTTGATTTTCAGTCCGCCGGCATAGCCCGTCAGGGCGCCTCCGCGGCCGATTACCCGGTGGCAGGGGATGAGGATG
>JAFWVC010000066.1 GCA_017518415.1 Clostridia bacterium | reverse complement strand
GCCGGCGGCGACGTGCTGCGGGAGGCGGCGGAAGGCCTGCTGCACGGCGAATGGCTGGATGAAAACTTCCTGATGAGCGTGGCGACCCTCGGCGCACTGACGGTAGGCTTTCTGCCCGGCGGCGAGCCTTCTTTTGCGGAGGCGGTGCTGGTCATGCTGCTGTTCCAAGTGGGCGAATGGCTGGAGGAACTGGCCGAGGAACGCAGCCGCCGTTCCATCTCCCACCTGACGCAGTTGCGGCCCGATACGGTACACGTCCTGCGGGACGGGCAGGCTGTGCCGGCCAAGCCGGAGGACGTCGTCCCCGGCGATATTCTGCTGATCCGTCCGGGCGACCGGATCCCGGTGGACGGCACCGTAGTGCAGGGTTCCTCATCGCTGGATACCGCTGCGCTGACCGGTGAAAGCCTGCCGCGGCCCGTTCAACCGGGCGACACGGTACCGGCCGGCTGCCTCAACCGGGAAGGGGTACTGCATCTGCAAGCCGATCAACCGTACGGCGCCTCCGCCGTCGCCCGCATCCTGCAACTGGTGGAAGAGGCCGGCGAAAATAAATCCAACGGCGAGCGGATGATCACCCGGTTTGCCCGCGTCTATACGCCGGCCGTCGTGGCTGCCGCCCTGCTGCTGGCGGTGGTGCCGCCCCTGTGCGGCGGTGCTTTTCTGACGGATTTTGCCCTCTGGCTGCGCCGGGCGTTGACGCTGCTGATCGTATCCTGCCCGTGCGCGCTGGTCATATCGGTGCCGCTGTCCTTTTTCTGCGGCATCGGCAACGCCAGCCGGCACGGCTTGCTGATCAAGGGTTCCCGTTTTCTGGATGCGCTTGCGCGGGTCGACACCCTCGTACTGGATAAGACCGGCACCCTCACCTGCGGCTCCTTCGCGGTACAGGCGGTCCATTCGGACCGGTACGAGGCGCGGCAGCTGCTGCACCTGGCCGCCCATGCGGAGCGGCATTCCACCCACCCCATTGCGCTCTCCCTGCGGCAGGCCTATGCCGACGAGGCGGACGGCTGTGAGATTACCGACACCGCGGAGGTGCCCGGCAAAGGCGTGCGCAGCCGTATCAACGGGCAGGAGATTTGCGTCGGCAACCCGGATATGATGGACGCCGTCGGTGCGGCCTGCCGGCCGTGCCACCGGAGCGGTTCCATCGTGCACGTCGCCGTCAACGGCGACTATGCCGGGCATATCGTGGTCAGCGACCGTATCCGGCAGCAGGCTGCGCCGGCACTGGCCGCGCTGCGGCGCGACGGGGTGCGGCAGATCGTCATGCTCACCGGCGACAGCGAGCGGAACGCCGCGGCCGCCGCCGCCGAACTGCCTCTGGACCGCTTTGCCGCCGAACTGCTGCCGCAGGACAAAGCGGAACACGTGCAGGCGTTGAAAAAACAACTGCCCGCCGGCCGCACGCTGGCCTTCGTGGGCGACGGCATCAACGACGCCCCGGTACTGGCCGCGGCGGATATCGGCATCGCCATGGGAGGTCTGGGCTCCGAAGCGGCCGTCGAAACGGCCGACGCAGTGCTGATGCGGGACGATCTGTCCGCACTGGTGGAAGGCCGGCGCATCGCCCGCCGCACGCGGCGCATTGCCCGGCAAAACGTCGTGCTCTCTCTGGCGATCAAGGCGGCGGTACTGGTATTGGCCGTGCTCGGCCTGGCGCCGATGTGGCTGGCGGTACTGGCCGACGTCGGCGTGACGCTGCTGGCCGTGAGCAACGCGCTGCGCGCCGCCCGGTAAAAAGCAGGTTGTTTTACTCCGGCAAATATGGTATAGTAATTTTGCCGGCCATAACAGAACGGCCGCTCGGCGGCCCTGACCGGGAGGCTTCGTATGTCCGTATGGGAACTGTTGACCCTCGCCGCGGCGCTGGCGGCCGACGCTTTTGCGGTATCGGTCTGCAAAGGGCTTTCCGTCCGCCGGCTGCGGCCGGGGCATCTGTGCCTGGCCGGTGCGTATTTCGGCGGATTTCAGGCGCTCATGCCGCTGCTCGGTTACGGGCTCGGCGTGCGCTTCGAGGCGCTGATCCGCCGGGTCGACCACTGGATCGCCTTCGGGCTGCTGGCAGTCATCGGTCTGCATATGATACTTGACGCGTTTGACAGCGCCGAAACGCTCGACGACCGCTTCGGCGCGGGAGCGATGCTGCCGCTGGCGCTGGCTACGAGCATCGACGCGCTGGCCGTCGGCGTGACATTCGCCTTTTTGCAGGCGCCCATTCTGCCGGCCGTGCTGCTCATCGGCGGCGTCACCTTTATCCTCTCGGCCGCCGGCGTCGCGGTGGGCTATCTGTCCGGCGCGCGCTGCCGCACGGCGGCCCGCCTGACCGGCGGCGTCGTACTGATCCTCATGGGGCTGCGCATATTGTATAAGCATCTCGGCCCGATGTAAAACAAAGGAGGACGTGTATCATGTATCCTCGCCGGCTGTTGCTGATTCTTTTGCCGCTGTGCCTGCTGATCGGCGGCTGCTCCTTCGCGCCGGAGGTTTCGGAACCGACGAACCCCGCCACGCCGACGACCCGGCCGACCGTTTTGGTGCCGGACATCGTGCTGCCGGGCGTGACCGTCCCGCCGGAGGAGACAGACCATACCGGCCCGAAGAATACCGATTTGACCTTTCCCGCCGGACCGGCCGGCGAGCTGACCGACTTTTTCGGCTTCAACCACATCTGGAACCACACCTGTGTGTTGGCGCCCGACGCGCTGACCGAGGGCGGCCTGCGCACCGAACAGATGGGCTGCCGGGTGCTGAAGATCTACCTGACCAATTATTACGATGCCAACTACACGGCGGTGAGCTGGCCGCAGAAGCGCTACGCCTCCCCTGCCGAGCTGGCGGACAGCCCCCCGTACCGCAAGCTGTTTGCGATGGATATCGATACCTTCGTCATCGGGACCTATCTTTTCAGCAACGAGTTCGGACATTGCGCCACCTATTTTGCCGACCAGTTTCCGGAAAAAGCGCGGGAACTGGAATACCGGCAGATGTACGAGCTGACCTATTACCTGTGCAAGGCCTACGCGGGCACCGGCAAGACTTTCATCCTGCAAAACTGGGAAAGCGACTGGTCCTGCCTGCCCTATTCCGAAGACCGGGGCTACCCGGATGAAGCCGTTTTCGAGCGGCTGATCCGCTGGTGCAACACCCGGCAGGACGCCGTGACGGCCGCCCGCCGCGACGCCGGCTGTGAGGGCGTGTACGTGTACCACGCGCTGGAGGTCAACCGGGTCGTCGACGGCATCGAGGGGCACCCGTGCGTGACGCGGGACGTTGTGCCGTACACCTACTGCGATTATTATTCCTATTCCGCGTATGATTCGCAATCCGACGACGAAACCTTTGCCGCCGCGCTGGATTACCTGCTCGCACAGGTCGCCGCCAACCGCACCGGCGGCCGCTCCCGCTGCTATATCGGGGAGTTCGGCTTTTCCAACGCCGTCCCGGTCGCGCAATCCTGCGCGCTGGTGGACCGCGTGTTCCGCATCGCCCGCGAAAAAGGGCTGTCCTACGCGCTGCTGTGGCACCTGACGGTCGAAACGGCGGACCTGAATACCGACACCGGCTTCTGGCTGGTGGACCCGACCGGCGAATATCACCCGTTGTGGAACTACCTGTACCGGCTGCTGCACAACGGCGCCGACGACCCGGCTTATCTGGCCGCGCTCGAAGCGCGCCGCAGCGTCACCGTGCTGCGCTGGGCGCCGGAAACACTCACGCAATACCGCAGCGGGCAGATCAAGCTGGTCAACATTCCGTACGACGGCGCGGCCGGCTTGCAGGAATATCAGGGCCGCATCTGCGCCGTGAGCGACCCGGCCGCGGATCAGATATACCTGTATTTCAACGCCGACGACCTGCCGCTGGAAAAGGTGCGGGATCTGCGCATCCGCGTGACGGTGTGGGACGAAAAGCCGTTCCCTCTGTCGCTGCAATACAATTCCACCTCTTCCATCGCCTCCGCCCAGACGGTAATGACAAAGGGCTCCGGCGGCTTTGCCGAGTATATCTTTACCCTGCGCGACGCGGATTTTGCCACCCGGCTGCAAAGTATGGCGGATTTCCGGCTGTATGCCAACGGGCGGAACATGCAGGTGGCCGAAATCGTGATCGAGAAACCGTAACACCGGAAAGAAGGGCTTTGCTTGAAAAAGATCGCCATCCTCGCCTGCGCCGGCTTGCTGTGCCTGTGCGCTGCCGGCTGTCAGCCGCAGGATACGCCTTCCGCCCCCGCCGGGCCGGAGGAACCGTTCGCCGGCCGGGTCGTCGGCGCCGGCTGCTACCGTCTGAGCTATCTGGAAGCGGACGGGGCAGGGATCGTCGACGCGGTGCTGTATAATGAGGAGATCGTGCTGGCGCTGCTGAAAAAAGGCGACGGCGTGCAGGCGGCCGCCTTTGACCTGGAAAGCGGCGTGCAGGCGGCTCAGATCACGCCGGATCATTTTGCCGCCGCCCGCATAGAGCCATGGAGCGACGGCTCCTTTTCTCTGCTGGATGAAGAAGGCGGCTGCCTGTTTTTCGGCACCCTGTTCTACCGGGACCCGCTGCGGATCCCGGCAGCGGATCCTTCGCTGCGCCGGTTTGTGAACAAAACAACCTATTACCTGCTGCGGGGCGGCATACTGTATAACGGCACCGCCATCGTTGAAACCGAGGAAGAGATGTACGACCTGTCCGACCGGTATGAGGACGTCCGCCTGCTCAACGCGACCGAGGAGTTTGCGCGCCTCACGGGCACCGACAAAACCGACGGCCGACCGGCCGAACTGCTCTTCGCCAAAGCCGAAGGGACGCTGAGCGTGCTGACCCGCCCGGAACAGGAGCAGACCTTCTGCGGCGCGTACACCGTGCGGCGGGACGGCACCGACCTTTGGTATGCGCTGCCGGGGGCGGCGGAACGGCACTGCACGCTGCAAAGCGCCGACGAAACGGTCCTGGCCTGCACCGATGCGCTGGTGCTCACCGACCGGGGCGTGTACCGTCCGGCTGACGGCGTCTTTGCCGCTTACGGAGATCCGGCTGATCCGCCGGTGCGCGGGCACATCCTGCCGGCGGGTTCGCAGGCGGTAGCCGTAGGCCGCAGCGTATATCTGCTGGACCTGACCCGCCTGCTGCCGACGGAGGCTTCCGCCCCGGCACGTTGACAAAGCAAGCTGCCCTGTGGTATACTGACGCTCGGCCCTGACGGGCCGTATTCCCTGAGCAAAGGATGATTGAAGGTATGAAATACGATGTGTTGATCGTCGGGGCCGGCCCGGCCGGAATCTTCACCGCAATGGAAATGATCCGGCAAGGCTCCACCCGCTCCATCGCCATATTGGAGAAAGGCTGCGCGGTGGAAAACCGCCGCTGCCCCAAGGTACAGACCCGGCAGTGCGTCGGCTGCAAGCCGTACTGCCACATCACCACCGGGTTTTCCGGCGCCGGCGCTTTTTCCGACGGTAAGTTGTCGCTCAGCCCGGAGGTGGGCGGCGACCTGCCGAGCCTGATCGGCGAGCAGCTCGCGGCCGACACCATCGCTTATACCGACAAGATCTATTTGGAGTTCGGCGCCGAAAGCCATATCGAAGGCATTACTGAAAACGAGACCATCAAGCAGATCCGCAAAAAGGCTATCCGGGCCGGATTGAAGCTGGTCGATTGCCCGATCCGCCACCTCGGGACCGAAAAGGCCCAGCAGATCTACTACCGCATCGAGCAGTATCTGGCGGAGCACGGGGTGGAGTTGATGTTCGGCTATAACTGCCGCGATCTGATCCTCGACGGGGAGCGCTGCACCGGAGTGGTGGCGCAGGACGTCTCCACAAAGCAGGAGATCACCGTATACGCCGACGACGTGGTGGTAGCCACCGGCCGCCGCGGCGCCGAGTGGCTGGACAAGCTGTGTCAGGAGCACCACATCATGCACCAGCCCGGCACGGTGGATATCGGCGTGCGCGTCGAGGTGCGCAACGAGATCATGGAGGACGTCAACGAAGCCCTGTACGAATCCAAACTGATCGGGTATCCGCGGCCGTTCAAGAACAAGGTGCGCACCTTCTGCCAGAACCCCGGCGGCTTCGTCAGCCAGGAAAATTACGATAACGACCTGGCGGTAGTCAACGGCCACTCATACAAAGAGACCAAATCGGACAACACCAATCTGGCCATCCTCTGCTCGCACAATTTCAGCGAGCCGTTCAACAAGCCGATCGAATACGCGCAAAAGGTGGGCGAGCTGACCAATATGCTCGGTGCCGGCCACATTCTGGTCCAGCGCTACGGCGATATTCTGGACGGCAAACGCACCTGGGCCAAGGAGCTGGCACTATCCAACGTGCGCCCCACCCTGCCCGACGCCGTGGCCGGCGACATCACCTCCGCCATGCCCTACCGCGCGATGATCAACATCATCAACTTTATCCAGTCGGTCGATCAGGTGGTGCCCGGCTTTGCCTCGTACGAAACGCTGCTGTATTCGCCGGAACTGAAGTTTTACAGCAATAAGATCCGCATGGATAAGGACTTTCATACCAACATCCGCTCTCTCTACTGTCTGGGCGACTCCAGCGGCTGGACGCGCGGATTGATGATGGCCTCCGTCATGGGCGTGCTCATGGGCCGGCGGCTGAAATAAAAAACTCCCGGCGGCGGGAAGCTCCCCTCTTGCGTAAAATAAGAAAAGCGGCGCGGAACTTCCGCGTCGCTTTTCCCGTTAAAGGGAGGAAAAAATCATTTCTTTTTGCTCAGCACGATCAGCCCCGCCGCCGCAAAAACGGCGCCAACAGCTGCGGCTACGGCGCTTTCGGCCCCGGTATCGGCGCCGGTATTGCCGCTGTTGCCGCCGGTATTACCGGCAACGGCCGCACCCAGTTCCAGCGCGCCGTGCACGTCGGTTTCCTGCCAACCCCAGCAGCCGGTCGTCGAAGCCCAGCTGACGTGACCGGTGCGTTTGGCAAACGTGCAGTGGTTGATCTGCACCTCCAGCGTGGCGACGGTGCCGACGGCCGGCGTAACGCCCGCCCAGGGCAGCGCGTATTCCACCACGTATTTGTCGTTGGCCGTAAGTTTCATAACGGCCGTCACGTCGGCGGCGTGATTGTCATAATACGGCCCAAAGCCGTTTTTCAGGCCGTTGGTAAACACCTTGATGTTGCCGACGCCTTCCTTTTCCGTGGTCCAGAGCTGAGCAATGTCGAAATCTCCCTCCATCGAAAAAGAGACCTCGGCGCAATCCGCCTTGTTTTCGTCCGCCTCGTCCGCCTTTGCCTCGGTAACCGCCACGCCGTGCTTATCCACCTCGATGAGCACATACAAGTTGTTCTCATCCCACAGGGTGCGCACGGTGCCGGTGGTGGCCACGTTGGACGGCAGGACAACCGTATCCACATTGACGACGGGCTGCGCCTCTGTCAAAGCCCAGATGTCGTCGATCTCGCCGTCGATCGTCGGGGTGCCTTTGGCCGCCGTGATCTTTGCGTTGTTCTGGCGTTCCGCCGACGCGAACAGGCTCATGGCAAGCACGCAGACCAGGCACAGCGCCGAAATAATACTGATTTTGCGCTTCATTGTACTTTTCCTCCTGTAAAACTGATATTGTCGGGTGTATCCCTTGTTTTTATTATACCGCGCGGCACCTGAGCAGGTAAAGAAAAACCATTGCAATATATGTATGAAAAATCACAATTTTATGCCCAAAAGCGGATTTTTCGTTGCAATTTTCACAACAAGAGCTCGCAGGCCGTTGCTTGAAACAAAAGGATCCGGGTGCGTGTACGTGCCAGGATGGGAACAAAAAGCAAAGCAAGGGGTGACGCGTCGCGTCACCCCTTGCTTTGTATCAAAACGGATTCAAGCCTCCGTCGGTTGTGGAACGGCGAACCAGTAAGAACCCACCTGCCGGGCACCAAGCCGCACGGCCGCCGCGCCGTCCGGCGCCGGCAGCGGCAGACGGTCGGCCCCATCGAGCCGGCCGGTCCACACCGGGCCGGTATAGCCGGCCAGCCGCAGCGTGCCGCAAGCCTCAGCGTCGGCCAGATTGAGCACGCGCACCGCCAGGGCTTTTGTGCCGTCCGGCAGTTCGCAATCCGGCTGCACGGCGCACAGTACCAGCGAGCCGGAAGGATCTTCCAGCCGCACCGGCGTCTGTACCCCGGTCAGCGGCCCGTCATGCGCCGCACAGGCGTAACTGTACAGCCCGTTTTGGAATAAGTCGGACCGGCGGTAGGCTGCCGCCGGCGTCAGGTCCGCGGTAAAATCGAGAGCGTATTCCAGGTGCAGCGGGCGCAGCATCGATGCATATTCGCCGCGCAGCAGCCCTACCTCGCCCGTGACGGAGCGCATCAGCGTCAGGTACAGCAGCTCCGGCTTCATCTCAACTTCATACAGGCCTTTGGTATACACGGCGAAGGCCGCCGGCCCGTGCCGCAGCAGCACCGCGCCCTGCGCCGGGTTGACGCCGGTATCCCGGTCCGCCATACCGGCGTTGTGCGGCGTGCGCACCGGCCAGACAGCCATATCGTACGGCAGGCGGGTCACAAACTCCTTCACCGCGAAGGGCAGCGGCATGAGCACGCGCAGGCGGTGATTTTCTTTGGTATTGTCCAGGTCGGCGCATACGTCGACCTGCCTGCTGTTCCGCCGGATGACGACGGTCTGCCGTACAGTCACGCCGGCGACGGTCGTTTCGATGCGCACTTCGGCCGCCAGCGGGCCGTCGGCCGTGACCGAGAGCGCGGCGTTTGTGCCACAGGTGACGGCATCCTGCTCCGGCGCGACGTAACGGTACCCGTCCCCGACGTCGCCGCCGTCCTGCAATTGCAGCAGTTTTTCATATATAAGCCCCGTCGCTTTATCTGTGACGCAAAGCGTCCCGTCCGGGCAGAAGCGCACCGTCAGCGGGCCGTTGTCGAAACACAACGGCGCGGTCTGCATCGTACCTTCCGGCGCGCAGGTGCGGATGACGGGGGTACCGTTGTACACCTCGTCCGCCT
Organism: Clostridia bacterium; assembly: GCA_017518415.1. Lineage (GTDB taxonomy): Bacteria > Bacillota > Clostridia > Oscillospirales > Acutalibacteraceae > RGIG6098. Next base: position 11,112 of record JAFWVC010000066.1, on the reverse strand, counting down.
GCACGGGCTGCGCCGCTTTATAGGTATACGCGGCAAAACCGCCGGCCGGCAGACGGATCGGCGCCGCCACCGTCAGCACCGTCTCCCGCCGGAAGGTAACCAGCGTCAATTTACGGCTGACCGGGCGCTGATCCGGCTCGCGATGCAGGATCTGGAACGGCACCGGCCGCCCCTCGGGATCGTACATGGTAAAGGAGGGATCGGTCCCCTCCGGAACACGCAGCGAAAAGACGGTGCAGCCGTCCACGGGCTCCGGCGCGGGATTATACAGCAGAAAAGCCCCGTCGGCGCCGCCGGCGTCGGTCTTCATCGCGTCGCCGAGCTGCAGCATCTCGTCGTCCAGCACCATGGAGCAGATCTGCCGCACGTGGCGGTAGCGCGTTTCATTGTCCTGATGGACCGGACCGATCGAACAGCCGCAGATGGAATCATGCGGCTGGTTTTGCAGCAGCAGCTCCCACGCCCGCCGGAAAAAGTCGGACCGGGGCACCGCCGCATAGCGCAGCCGGCCGCGCACCGGCGGACACAGCAGCGCCGTATACACGTCCAGCGGCTCGCACACGCGGGTGAGCAGCTGCTCACAGGCGGCGTTCTGCTGCTTGAGCACCACACAGGAGGACAGCACGTTTTGCAGCAGGAAGTTGTTGCTGCCGCCCTGCCCGCTGCGGTACAGCGCCCCCCGGATGGTTTCCAGCGCAGGCGCCTGCGCGGCGAACGCCTGATAATACCGGTCCATCGTTTCGTGCACGAAGGTCACGTCCGGAAACGCCTCGTTGATCTGCCGCAGCAGCGTCGGCGTCATCGGTTCGGGATCGGCGTGGTCACACCCGTCGAAGGACAGCACCGCGTCGCACACGGCGGCCTGCCGGGTGTACTCGATATATCGGCCGATCCGTTCGAGCATCGGCCCGGTCTCGATCTCGCCGCCGTCAAAGGGCCGGCGCGCGGCAAAATAGAAGGTAGAATAGCAATAGTTGCGGTCCAGCTTCCAGCAAAGGATGCGGCTGCCGTCGGCCCCTTCCCAGACAAAGGTATCCTTCGGATAATCGGCGATGCCGCGGAACAGCGCCGTGCACGGCAGGCCGAACCCCAGCGCGATCTGCGGGGACTGGGTGTTGTGACCGAACAGGTCGGTCACATAATAGCAGTGCATCGGTTCCACCCCGTACTGCCGGCAGATGTGCCCGCCCTTTTGCAGGTTCCGCACCAGCGACTCGCCGCTGACCAGGAACTCGTCCGGCATAACGTACCACGGACCGATCACGATGCGCCCGTCGCGGATCAGTTTTTCCAGCCGGGCGCGGTTCTCCGGGCGGATCTGCAGATAATCCTCCAGCACGACGGTCTGCCCGTCCATGTGGAAATATTTGTAGTCCGGGTCCCGCTCCATGATAGACAGCAGTTCATCCACCGCCCGCACCAGCCGGAACCGGTATTCCTCAAAGCTCTGGTACCATTCCCTGTCCCAATGGAAGTGAGAAAGGACAAAAAACGTCTTCATCTTCTGCTTCCCCCCTGAAATACAAAAAGGCAAAAGGAAACCTTTTGCCTTTTTGTGTGTTTTACTTTTTGTCGTCGTTGCCGTACAGGTTCAGGCGGAACAGGCGGCTTTCGTCCTCGGGGTTCTTGCAGACCACCGTGGCCGAACCGATGTTGCCCCAGTCGATCGCACTCGACAGTGCCATCAGCTGCGTCAGACGGCTTTTGAGGTTGAGCACGTCCCCGTCGGGCGTGTGCAGATACACGTCCCCTTTGGCTTGTGCCGCAAACTTGATCAGTTTGCTGAAGTCAAAATTATGGATCTCAAAACCGGCCATACTATGATAACTCCTTTCTCACATGGCGTTTATATATTCTTCCTTCGTTATTATATAGGGTCCGGCGGCAAATGTCCAGCATATTTTTGCTTTTCCCTCCGTTTTTTTCAGATTTACAAATCCTTTACAATTGGGTGTTGACATTCTGCAAAAGCGGTGGTAAAGTATACTGTGTTAGCACTCAGGTGCTGCGAGTGCTAATCTGTACTTTTATAGAAAGGAAGGCGGAAAAATGGATCAGAAAGAAAGGCAGCGTGCGGTACTGGCTGCCATCGTCGAAGAATACGTCCGTACCAATGAGCCGGTCGGTTCCAAGGCCCTGGCCGAAGTGCTCGGCAACACCGTTTCCTCCGCCACCATCCGCAACGACATGGCGGACCTTTCCGCAGAAGGGTATCTGGAACAGCCGCACACCTCCGCCGGGCGGGTACCCACCGCCAAGGCCTACCGGCTGTATATCAACGAACTGATGCAGCGGCACCCCCTGTCGCCCGAAAAGCGCAGGGAGATCGAGCATCTGGTCGAGGCTATGGCGGACGATCCCGACAAGCTGACCGAAAACGCCGCGCAGGCGCTGGCCTATTTTACCGGCTGTGCCGCCGTGACTACCAGTCCGGAGCGCACCGGGACCTGTATCCGCCGGATCGACTGGCTGCGGGTATCGCCGCAGACGGCCGTGCTGATTCTGATGACCGATGCCGGAGTGCTGCAAAACCGCCTGTGCCGGTTTGACGCACCGGTATCGGACGAATGGCTCAACCGGATCGGCTCCATCCTCAGCGGCGCCTTTGTCGGGCGGCCGCTGAACCAGGTGGATCTGCCGCAGATCCAAAGCCTGGTGGGGGCGCTGGGTGATCAGGCTCTGTTCTGCATGCCGGCGCTGACGGTGTTTGCGGACCTCGTGCGGGACAGCTGCGAAGCCGACGTGGCGCTCAGCGGGCAGATGAACCTGCTGCAATTCCCGGATTTCGAAAAGCAGCACGCCCGGCAGCTGATGCACTTTTTGTCCCATCGCCGTCAGATCGCCCGGATGATCTCCCCCGCGGAAGACCGGAAGGCCGGCACGCGGGTATTGCTCGGCAATGAAAGTTCCCTGCCGGAGCTCAACGGGTCGAGTTTGATCGTCGCGCGGTACTCCGCCGGGGACAAAGCGGGCGGCAGTCTGGGCATCATCGGTCCGCAGAGGATGGATTATGCCGCCGCGATCCCGGAACTTGAATATTTTGCCACGCTGGTCGGCCGGATTTTGGCCAACTGGACGCAGCAAGGAGGATAACCATGGACGCTGAAAAAAAGACGGCGACGGAACAGCAGCCGACCGCCGCCCCGGAGCAGCAGCCGAAAAAGGCCGCCAAAACCGGCAAAGAAAAAACGCACGCCGAAATCGAACGCCTCAAAGGCGAGATCGAGGCGCAGAAGGACGCTTACCAGCGCGTCCTGGCGGAATACGCCAACTATAAACGGCGCACCGAGCAGGAAAAAGAGGCGATCGGGCAGTTCACCACCGCCCGCCTGCTGGAAAAGATGCTGCCGGTGCTGGACAATCTGGAACGCGCCGTGCTGGCCCCGGAAGGGGACGGCTACAAAGCCGGCGTGGAAATGGTGCTCAAACAACTGCGGCAGACCCTCGGCGATCTCGGCGTGACCGAAATACCGGCGCAGCAGCAGCCGTTTGACCCCGAAGTGCACAACGCGGTGGCCCGGGAGGACGCCGAGGGCGTGGAACCGGACACCGTCACGCAGGTGCTGCAGAAGGGCTATAAGCTCGGCGACCGGGTGCTGCGCGCAGCCATGGTCAAGGTCGCCAACTGATCCCGTTAACCATATCAACTCAATATACAGGAGGAAAACCATCATGTCTAAAATCATCGGAATCGATCTCGGTACCACCAATTCCTGCGTAGCCGTTATGGAAGGCGGCGAAGCAGTCGTCATCCCCAACGCGGAAGGCGCCCGCACCACCCCGTCCGTCGTGGCTTTCAAAAAAGACGGCGAGCGCATCGTCGGCCGCGTGGCCAAACAGCAGGCCGTTTCCAACCCGGAACGCACCATTTCTTCCATCAAACGTGAAATGGGCACCGCCCACAAGGTAAGCATCGACGGCAAGGAGTTCACCCCGCAGGAGATCTCGGCCATGATCCTTGCCAAGCTCAAACAGGACGCCGAAGCCTACCTCGGCGGCACCGTGACCGAGGCGGTCATCACCGTACCGGCGTACTTTACCGACGCCCAGCGGCAAGCCACCAAGGACGCCGGCAAGATCGCCGGACTGGAAGTCAAGCGCATCATCAACGAGCCGACGGCCGCCGCGCTGGCCTACGGCGTGGATAAAGAGGCCGACCAGAAAATCATGGTGTACGACCTGGGCGGCGGTACCTTCGACGTTTCCATCATCGAAATGGGCGACGGCGTGCAGGAAGTGCTGGCCACGGCCGGCAACAACCGCCTGGGCGGCGACGACTTTGACAGCCGCATCATCAAATGGATGATCGACGGCTTCAAGGCGGAGACCGGCGTGGACCTCAGCGGCGACAAGATGGCGCTGCAGCGTCTGCGCGAAGCGGCCGAAAAAGCCAAGATCGAACTGTCCGGCTCCACCACCAGCAACATCAACCTGCCTTTCATCACAGCCGATGCCACCGGCCCGAAACACCTGGATATGAACCTGACCCGCGCGAAGTTCAACGAACTGACCGCCGACCTCGTACAGGCCACGATGGACCCGGTCAAACAGGCGCTGAGCGACAGCGGCCTGTCGGTCTCGCAGATCGACAAGATCCTGATGGTGGGCGGTTCCACCCGGATCCCCGCCGTGCAGGAAGCCATGCAGAAGTTCTTCGGCAAAGAGCTGTTCAAGGGCATCAACCCCGATGAATGCGTCGCGCTGGGCGCGGCCATCCAGGGCGGCGTACTGGGCGGCGAGGTCAAGGGTCTGCTGCTGCTCGACGTTACGCCGCTGTCGCTGGGCGTGGAAACGATGGGCGGCGTGATGACCCGCGTCATCGACCGCAACACCACCATCCCCACCAAAAAGAGCCAGATCTTCTCCACCGCGGCCGACAACCAGTCCTCGGTCGAGATTCATGTGCTGCAGGGCGAACGTGAGTTTGCCCGCGATAACAAGACGCTGGGCGTGTTCCACCTGGACGGCATCGCCCCCGCGCGCCGCGGCGTGCCGCAGATCGAAGTGACTTTCGACATCGACGCCAACGGCATCGTCAACGTCAGCGCCAAGGACAAAGGCACCGGCAACGAGCAGCATATCACCATCACCTCCAACACCAATATGTCCAAAGAAGACGTCGAAAAGGCCGTCAAGGAAGCCGAGCAGTACGCCGCCGAAGATAAGGCCAAACGTGAGGCGGTCGACCTGCGCAACAACGCCGACCAGATGGTGTATCAAAGCGAAAAATCCATGGAAGAGCTGGGCGACAAGATCGAAGCCGGCGACAAAACCGAGCTGCAGGGCAAGATCGACGCGCTCAAAGAAGCCCTGAAAGGCGACAATACCGACGACATCAAGGCCAAACAGGAGGCCTTGCAGAAGAAGTTCTACGAGATCACCGAAAAGGTCTACAAAGCCTCTGCCCCGCAAGGTGATGCGGCGCAGCAGTCCGGCGACGTTCCGCCGGCCGGCAGCGACGGTTACTACAACGGCGAGGTTCACTGATTGATACCGGGGCGACGGCCGGAGGTTTCCGGCCGCCATGCCTTTTGGAGGCAATACGGCCATGGCTGACAAGCAAGATTATTACGAGGTACTGGGCATACAAAAGGGCGCGTCGGACGACGAGATCAAAAAGGCGTTCCGCAAAATGGCCAAACAGTACCATCCGGACCTGCACCCCGGCGACAAGCAGGCGGAAGAAAAGTTCAAACAGATCAACGAAGCGTACGAAGTTCTGTCCGACGCCGAAAAACGGGCCCGGTATGACCAGTTCGGCCGAGCCGGGGTGGACCCCAACTTCGGCGCGGGCGCCGGCGGTTATCCCGGCGGCGGCTTCGACGTCGATCTGGGCGACCTGTTCTCCTCTTTCTTCGGCGGCGGGCGGCGGACCAACCCCAACGCACCCCGCCGGGGTTCCGACGTGGGCGCGTCGGTGGTCATCTCATTTGAAGAATCCGCCCGCGGCGTCAAGCAGCAGGTCACCGTGCCGGTCGTCGGCGTCTGCCCCGATTGCGGCGGCAGCGGCGCCGCAAAAGGCACCGAGGCAAAGGTTTGCCCGCAATGCCGCGGCACCGGACAGGAGACCCGCTCGCAGCGTACCCCCTTCGGCGTGATGCAGACGCAGACCGTCTGCTCCCGCTGCCGGGGCCGGGGCCGGATCATCGAGACCCCGTGCCGCACCTGTTCGGGTACCGGGCAGGTGCGCACCCGGATACCGGTGGGCATCAACATTCCGGCCGGTATTGCCGACGGGCAGGTCATCACCATCCGCGGCAAGGGCAACGCCGGCATCCACGGCGGCCCTGCGGGCGATCTGCAGATTCAGGTGGTCGTGCGGCCCCACCCCATCTTTGAGCGGGTAGATTACGATATCGTGTGCGAAATGCCCATTACCTTCGCGCAGGCGGCTCTCGGCGCCGAGATCCAGGTACCTACGCTGGACGGACGGGTGCCCTACACCATTAAAGAGGGTACGCAGCCCGGCGACACCATCCGGCTGAAAGGCAAAGGTTTTCCCTACCTCAACGGCCGCGGCAGCGGGGACGAGATCGTCCGCCTGACGGTGGAGGTGCCCCGCAACCTGACCGCTAAGCAAAAAGACCTGCTGCGCTCGCTGGATGAGATCAGCGAAGACAAACAATATCAGAAGCGGCGCAGTTTCTTTGATAAGTTCAAACAGAAATGAGGTGCCCCATGGCAGCTGTGATTATGGACGGCAAAGCGACGGCCGCGGCCGTGCGCGCCGAGGTGGCGCAGGACGTACAGGCCCTGCGCGAAAAGGGCATTGTGCCCGGCCTGGCGGTCATCATCGTCGGTGACGACCCCGCCTCCCGCATCTACGTCAACAACAAACGCAAGGCCTGCGCGCAGACCGGTATTTATTCGGAGGAGTTCAGCCTGCCGGCCGACACCTCGCAGGATGAACTGCTGGCGCTGGTCGCCAGCCTCAACGGCCGCAGCGACATCAACGGCATCCTGTGCCAGCTGCCGCTGCCGGCGCCGCTGCAAGCCAAACCGGTCATTGCGGCCATCTCCCCCATGAAAGACGTGGACGCGTTTCATTCGAGCAACGTCGGGCAGATCATGCTGGGCGACTACTCCTTTTTGCCCTGCACGCCGGCCGGCGTGATGGAGCTGCTGCACCGGTATCACATCCCGGTAGAGGGCAGGCGGTGCGTCGTCGTCGGGCGCAGCAACATCGTCGGCAAGCCGATGGCCATGCTGCTGCTGCATGAGAACGGCACCGTCACCATCTGCCATTCCCGTACCAAAGACCTGGCCGCCATCTGCCGCGAGGCGGATATTCTGGTGGCCGCCGTCGGCAAGCCGAAGTTCATCACCGCCGACATGGTCAAACCCGGCGCCGTCGTCATCGACGTGGGCATGGACCGGGACGAGGACGGCAACCTCTGCGGCGACGTGGACACGCAGGCCGTGGCGGCCGTGGCGTCGGCGATCACGCCGGTGCCGGGCGGCGTCGGCCCGATGACCCGCGCAATTCTCATGCGCAACACGCTGACCGCAGCAAAGATGCAGTTCAAATAAGCAAACGTACCGCCCCTCTGCAAGAGCGCGGAGGGGCGGAACAAAAGCCTTTGAAGGGAGTGATCACCGATGCAGGAGCAGCCGCTGGAAACCGCCGTCACGACCGTTGTGACAGCCGCCGCGGATGATCTGACAGAGCATGACATCAATAAGCTGGTCTGTGCGGTCATCCTGCTGGTGATCTTGCTGCTGCTGATCATCATACTCAGCAGCCCGAAGAAAAAGGCGCCGGCGCAGTGCGAATACTGCTCGGACGGGCGGGAGATCCGCTGCTGCCGCGTGGAGAAGCGGCAGAAATCCTTTGTGATGGAGCATGAATTCACAGAGGCGAACTACTGCCCCGTCTGCGGGCGGAAGCTCAGAAATGACGAAGAAGAATAACGGCGGTGCCCGGAAGATGGGGGCACCGCCGTTATTGCGCATTGTTCACTTTCCCGCCTGCCTGCGGAGCATCTGCAAAAGCGAGCTGGCCGCAAACACCGCGAGATTCATGAGGATCACGCTTGCACCGACTGCCGTATCCAGCCAGAGCGAGAGAAACAGCCCCAGCAGGAAGCAGCTCACCGAGATCACCACCGCCGCGGTCACAACGCCGCGGAAGCGCTTGCAGAGCTTCATCGCCGTCACTGCCGGGAAGATCATCAGGCTTGAGATCAGCAGTGCGCCCATCATCATCATGCCGAGCACGACCGTCACAGCAGTCAGCACGGCAATCAGCAGATTGTAAAACCGCACATTGAGACCCGTTGCACGGGCGAAATTCTCGTCAAATGTCACCGCGAAGATCTTGTCATAGAAGAGCAGATAGACAAGCAGCACGCAGATGCTCAGGATCACGCTGAAAATGACATCCCCGCGTGTCATCGCAAGGATGCTGCCGAACATGTAGTGGCTCACATCGGTCGTGAGATTTGCCTTCGAGGAGACGAGGATGCCGAGTGCGAGTGCGGAGGTCGAAAAGAGCGCGATTGCCGTGTCGCCGCCGAGACGGCTGTTTTCGGAGAGCCGCAGGAGGATGTAGGCACAGACGATGACGACCGGGATCGTCACCTGCATCGGCGCCCAGCCGAGCGCGACCGCGATGCAGAGCGTGCCGTAGCCGACATGCGAGAGACCGTCACCGATCATCGAGCAGCGCTTCAGCACAAGGCTCACGCCGAGCAGCGAGGCGCAGAGACTCACGGCAATGCCCGCGATCAGCGCAGGCAGCAGCACTGTCGAAACGAATTCCGGTGTGAGAATCGCAGAAAGATCGGTCATGATGCGCTGCCCTCCTCTCTTGCCCTGCGGTGTGCCTCACATCCGCAGTCGGCGCTGTGATAGTGGACGCAGTTTGCGCAGTGCTCCGGGCTGAGGCTGTCGCCGAGGAAGCGTCTGCCGACGGCGCTCTTTTCGTAGTCGGCGCAGCTCCCGAAGAAGCTCTCATCCTTGCCGATGTGCAGGATGGTCTTTGCGTGGCGCACCGCGCACTCCACATCATGCGTCACCATGATGACCGTGATGCCGTGCTCGTCATGGATATGCCGCAGGATGCCGTAAAGCTCCGCTGCGACAAGCGGGTCGAGACCCGTGAGCGGCTCATCAAGCAGGAGCAGCTTTTTGGTCGCACAGAGCGCCCGTGCGAGCAGGACGCGCTGCTGCTGTCCGCCGGAGAGCTCCCGGTAGCAGCGGTCGGCGAGCGCCGTGATGTTCAGGCATGCCATCTGTTCGTCGGCGCGTGCCTTGTCCGCCTTTGTGTAAAAGGGATGAATCGCGTGCCCGTTCAGGCAGCCCGAGAGCACGACCTCCCGCACCGATGCCGGGAAGCTGCGCTGGATCTGGCTCTGCTGCGGAAGATAGCCGATCTCATTGCGCTTTAAGCCGTCGCCGAAGGTCAGTGTGCCGCCGTCTACGGATTTCAGACCGAGCAGGCATTTCATCAGCGTCGATTTGCCCGAGCCGTTTTCGCCGACGATACAGAGGTAATCGCCCTTCTCGACCGTGAAGCTCAGATGCTCCTGCACGGTCAGTGATTCATAGCGCAGTGTAATGTCCTTGCAGGTAATGTATGCCATCAGCTGACCGCCTCCCTGATTGCATCAAGATTCTCGTGCATGAAGTCCTGATAATGCTTGCCGCTGTCGAAATCCTCCCGCGAGACATTGTTGCAGGATTGCAGCATAACCGCCTTTGCGCCGGTCGCTTCACAGACGGCATCGGAGACCTTCTGCGAGGAATTCTCCAGATAGAAGACCGTGCCGATGTGTTGATCTTTGACCTTTGTGATGAGCGCGGAGAGCGTTGCCGCGGAAGCATCGGTGTCGCTGCTGCACCCGGAGAATGCAGCGTCATACTTCCAGCCGTAGGCATCTGTGAAATAGCGGAACGGGAAGCGGTCGGCAAAGATCAGCGTGTCGGTTTTCGCGTTCTCCCGGATCTCCTTGGCTTCCGTGTCCAGCGCAGTGAGCTCTTTGTGCAGCGCATCATATGCCGCATCGCATTTCGCCGATTCTTCGGGCAGGAGCGCCCCGATCGCTTTGCGCATCGCGTCTGCCATTTTGTCGGCGTTCATCGGCGCTGTCCAGATATGCTCGTCGAATTCGTCTTCTTCTTCCTCTTCCTCTGGCTGCATGCTCTCGCTTTCCTCCTCGCCGAGCAGCGTCACGGTGTCGAAAAGGCGCAGGTTTTCCTTGTCGGCGCGGGAGGATGCAATCATCTTCTCCGCCCATTTTTCGGAGGTGCCGCCGATATAGACAAAGAGATCGCAGCTCTGGATCGCAGCGGTATCGGAGGGCGTCGGCTCATAGGAATGCGATTCGCCGCCCGGAGTGAGCAGGAGTTTGACCTCGGCGGGCGTGCTGAATTCCGCAGTGAGCTGCTTTGCAAGGTCATAGGAAGCATAGACGGTTGTGACAATTTTCAGCCTGCCGTCATCCTGTGCGGGCGTGCCGCAGCCGGTCAGGGCGCCGAGCGCAAGCAGCGCTGCGCCGCAGAGGGCTGTGATTTTTCTGATATGCTGTTTCATTTGTTCTCCTTTTTCTCTGTGCAGTCTGCGCATACGCCGTAGAAGACCGTGCGCGAGGGGTCGATGGCAAAGCCGTGATCCGCGGCGACATGCGCAGCGATTTCCTGTAAATGGTCGCAGTCGAGGTGATAGAGCTCCCCGCAGGCGGTGCATTTCAGATGAAAATGCGCGTGACAGTCGGCGGCGGGGGCATCGGGGTTGATGTACTGCCAGCAGGCGCTGCCGCGGTCATCGAGGGCAAAGCGCCGGACAAGCCCCTCAGCTTCGAGCTTTTCGAGCCGCCGGTAGACGGTCGCCGCGCCCATCGGGGTGCCGTTTTCGGCGAGGGCGTGAATCAGCTCGGCGGCGGTGATGTGCCGTCCCGCGTGGCTTTTGAGGTAATCAAGGAGCTGTGCGCCCTGCTTGGTCTGATATGCGCCGCGTCCGGGCATGAGATGACCTCCTTTTTGTGATCAATCAGTATTTGGCGGGGAGCACTTTCGATGGTTCTATGTGGGGACTCTGTCCCCACACCCCTGCTGAGGGGATTGCGATCCCCTCAGACTCCTCTGTCTCAAAATCCCCCCGCCCCCGCGGGG
>JAFWVC010000065.1 GCA_017518415.1 Clostridia bacterium | reverse complement strand
TTTCCCTTTCAACTGCGCTCCTGCGTGTGGGAGATCACGCTGGCCTGCTGCTTCCGCTGCGCCTACTGCGGCTCCGGCGGCGGCAAGGCGCGCCCGCACGAGCTGACCACGGCCGAGTGCGACGACGTCGCCGCACAGCTCGCGGCGCTCGGCTGCCGGCGGGTGTCGCTCATCGGCGGCGAGGTCTTCATGCGGCCGGATTGGGAGCAGATCGTCCGCGGGCTGACTGGCCGCGGGGTACGCACCTGCATCATCACCAACGGATACCGCATGACGCCGGCGATCCTCGCTGCGCTGCGGGATTTGCAGATCGAATCCGTCGCGGTTTCTCTCGACGGGCCCCCCGCCGTTCATGACGCCTGCCGGCAAGCCGGCAGTTACGGCCAGGCCGTCACGGCGATCCATGCGCTGGCCGCTGCCGGTATCCCGGTATCGGTCATCAGCGCGCTGCGGCGGGACAACGCGCCGCTGCTGCCCGTTTTTTATCAGACGCTGCGGCGGCTGCCGCTGTTTGCCTGGCAGCTGCAGGCGTGCAGCCCGATGGGCAACGCCGACAAAAATAAAATCGACGTCGGCTTTGACGCCGCGCAGGTACTGGCCTTTGTAAAAAGTTTGCAGGGCCACTCCCCTTTTTACATCGGTGTGGCGGACAATATCGGCTATTACACGCCGGAGGAAGGCTCCGTACGCGGCGCGCCGGGCGTGCGCTTTACCGGGTGCAGCGCGGGCCTGACCACGCTGGGCATCGACAGCGTGGGCAACGTGCGCGGGTGCGAATCCATGTATGACCCGCGCTTTTACGAGGGCAATGTGCGCGAGCGCTCTCTGCGGGATATCTGGACCGATCCCGACGCCTTTGCGTACAACCGCCGGTTTGACAAAAGCCTGCTCACCGGCCGCTGCGCGGCCTGCCCGCACGGGGAAATCTGCGCCGGCGGCTGCCGGTCCTACAATTACTTTGCCGCCGGACGGCTGTACGAAAACCCGCTGTGCGCCCGCCGTTAAAGCAAAAAAGAAAGAACATCCCGTAAAAATCTTTTCGGCCGGATCGTCACAGACGACCCGGCCGACGGCTTTGGGCAGGATCCCGGCAGCGTTTGCTCAAAGCGTTTATCTGCCATTCCCCCGGCCGGCCCGCCGGCGTTGGGTAGATATAACAAATAAACGTTTTCAAAATTGTAGAACCTGTCGCATTGACAATACCGCATAAGGTATGGTATGATGCAAACAGGATGAACGAGGAGAAGTTTTCTCCTTCCGTCCCCCGACAGATGCGCACAGCGCATCTGTCAAAAAAACAAAACTAAAAGCATTTAGCAACGGCAAAGGAGAATGCGTCATGAGCGAAAAACTGGCAATCAACGGCGGCCCGAAGGCCAAAACCACGCCGAACTTCCCGATGTATCCCGGCGGGCTGGAAATCGGCGACGAAGAGAAGAAACAGGTACTGGAGGTACTGGACAATAAATATTTGTTCCGGTATTACGGCCCCGCAGGCTGCCCCTCCAAGGTCAAACAGTTTGAAGAAGCGTTTGCGCAGAAGGTCGGCGCCAAATACGCGCTGGCGGTCAACTCCTGCACCTCCGCGCTGATTTCCGCGCTGGTGGCTTGCGGCGTCGGCCCCGGCGACGAAGTGCTGGTGACCGGGTACACCTTCTTTGCCTCCTGCGCGGCGATTGTGGCGGCGAAAGCCGTGCCGGTCATCTGCGAGATCAACGAGACCCTGACGATGGATCCGGACGATATCGAAAAGAAGATCACCCCCTATACCAAAGCAATGGTCGTGGTACACATGAGAGGCGTACCCTGCGATATGGACCGCATCATGGCCATCGCGGAGAAGCATCACCTGCGCGTGATAGAGGACGTGGCTCAGGCGCTCGGCGGCACCTACAAAGGCAAGTATCTCGGCACCTTCGGCGATTGTGGCTGCTACTCCTTCCAATATCATAAGATCATCACCGCCGGCGAGGGCGGCATGGTCGTCACCAACGATCAGCGGCTGTATGACCGCTGCATGGGGTATCACGATACCGCCGCCTGCTGGCGTCCGGACCGGTTTGCGGAGCAGAGATACGAGGGCGAACTGTTCTGCGGCGTCAACTTCCGCATGAGCGAGCTGACCGGCGCGGTACTGCTGGCGCAGTTCAGCCGGCTGGACAACCTTCTTTCGCTGATGAGAAGAAACCAGAAGATCATTATCGACGGCATCAAGGATACCAAGGGTATCAAGGTCCGGCCGCGCAACGACGACGCCGGCGACACCGGAATCTGCCTGATGTTTTTCCTGGATTCCAAGGAGAAGGTGCAGCCGTTTGTAGAAGCGTTGAAGGCGGAAGGCGTCAACGCGGCGGGCGTGTTCAACTCCGGTATTCCGGACTGGCATATTTACTCCCACTGGAAGCACGTCATCGGCAAGAAGACGCCCACCGACGAGGGCTGCCCGTACTCCTGCCCGTATCACAGAGGCCCGCAGGTGGACTATGATCCGAAAATGTGCCCGAAGACGCTGGATTATCTGGGCCGCGTGGTCCATCTGGACATTCCGCCTCAGATGAGCGAGGAAGATTGCAGAATGATCGCCGACGCGATCAACAAGGTAGCCGCCGTACTGGCGTGATCCATCCGCAGCCACGCTGCCGGCGTGGCTGCCTGCCGTACCGTGAGGAAGGAGAGATAAGTACCCATGGCAAAGTTCTCATTGTGCATCGAGCCCGTGCTGGAAAAGTACGATTTCTGCGACAGGATCAAAATTGCGGCCGAACTTGGATATGATGCGATCGAGTTCTGGGATCCTTCTGACAAGGACCTGAAAAAGATTGCCGAAACCGCGCAAAAGAACAACAACAAAGTGTCCATCTGCTGCGTCAACAAAGCCTGGCAGATCCGCATGAACTTCCCGCAGGACCAGGTCGTGGCCAACATCAAAAAATCGGTGGAAGCGGCCAAAATCCTCGGCACCAAATCCCTGATCGGTCTGTCGGGCGACGTGGGGGAAAATGACGGCAGGCAAACCGACGTGCTGGTCGAAAACCTCAAGCGGGTATCCGAGATACTGGAAAAAGAGGACGTCACCCTTTGCCTGGAAGCACTCAACTCGCTGGTCGACCACAAGGGTTATTATCTGGATTCCACCAAGGTCGGCTTCGACATCATTGAGCGGGTCGACAGCGACCACGTCCGGCTGCTGTACGACGTATATCATATGCAGATCATGGAGGGCAATGTGATCGACACGATCACCCGCCATATCGACCAAATCGGGCATTTTCATTCCGCGGGCGTACCCGGCCGCCACGAGCATATGAACGGCGAGAACGATTACCGCAATATTCTGAAGGCCATTGACCAAACGGCCTATGACAGATTCTTCGGCCTGGAGTATTGGACGACGTACGACGCCGAACAGTCGGTAAAAGACTGCCTGACCTATCTCAGAGGTAATTAAGGTATGAAAAAAATAAAAGTCGGTATTATCGGGATGGGCTATATCGGTGAAAGCCACATTGAGGCGGTGCGCAGGATCGGCCTGTGCGAGCTGTATGCCGTGGCCGACACGAACTATGCCCTGGCGAAGAAAAAAGCGGAATACTACGGCATTGAAAAATGCTATGCCACGGTAGAAGAACTGCTGGCCGATCCGGACATCGACGCGGTACACAACTGCACGCCGAACTTTCTGCACTATGACATCAACGCCAAAATCATCGAATCCGGCAAGCATCTGCTGAGTGAAAAGCCGCTTTGCACGAGCTATGCCGAGGCAAACGCCCTGTGCGAGCTGAAGAAAAGGCATCCGGAATCCGCGGCGGCCGTCAACTTCAATTACCGCATGAATCCCATGGTGCTGGAAATGAAGGCGCGCATCGCGGCAGGCGGCCTCGGCGGCGTTTTTGTCGTCAGCGGCACCTACCAGCAGGACTGGCTTTTGTACGACACCGATTACAGCTGGCGGCTGGACCCGAAGATGGCGGGCCCCTCCTGCGCGCTGGCGGATATCGGCTCCCATTGGATGGACACGGTCCAGTTCGTGACCGGGCACACGATCACCGAAGTGATGGGAGACATCCGGGCCGTCATCCCGGTGCGGAAAAAGCCAAAAAAGCAGACGGAAACATTCAGCAACGCCGTACCGAACGAATATGAGCCGGTGCAGGTGCAGAACGAGGACTACGCCGCCGTCCTTTTCCGGACAGACAAAGGGGCCAGCGGTGTCTTTCACGTGTCCGAGGTTGCGGCGGGTCACGGCTGCTATCTCAATTTTGAGATCAACTGCCAAAAGGGCTCGCTCCGGTGGAATCAGGAAGAAAACGACAGGTTGTGGATCGGCAGACGGGGCGGCGACAACAGCCTGATCATCCGGGATCCCAACTCCGTTTCACCGGCAGTCAAGCCATATACCGCGCTGGCCATGGGCCATCCCGAGGGGTGGAACGACGCATTCAAAGGCAATCTTTACAGTTTTTACAAGTATATTGCCGACGGCATGCAGGGCCCCGCTCCGTTCTCCACGTTGGAGCAGGCAACCTATATCGTGCGTTTGACGGAGGCCATTTTGCGCAGCAGCAAAGAAAGGCAATGGATCAAAATATAACATAAACGGCAAGGAGGAAACAATATGTCAACATTCAGGTATTCGGTAGGCCCCTGGAACGTCCACTCCGGCGCAGATTCCTACGGCCCCGCGGTCCGGGACGAGATCCCGTTTGAGGAAAAGATTGTCCGGTTCAAAGAACTTGGGTTCGACGGCATTCAGTTCCACGACGATGACGCCGTGCCGGACATGAACAACATGACCGAAAAGCAGATCATCAACGCGGCCAAGGACGTCAAGGCGCTGCTGGACAAAAACGGTCTGGAAGCGGAATTTGTCGCGCCCCGCCTGTGGATGGATCCGCACACCATCGACGGCGGGTTCACCTCCAACTCCAAAGAAGATCGCGAGTTCGCCATGTGGCGGGCCTATCGCTCCATCGACATCGCCAACGCTCTGGGCGCCAAGAACATCGTGCTGTGGCTGGCGCGCGAAGGCACGCTCTGCTATGAAAGCAAGAGCCCGGTGGAAAACACGCGCCGTCTGCTCGACGCGGTCAACGGCATGCTCGCCTACGACCCGAAAATCCGCATCATGATCGAGACCAAGCCCAACGAGCCGGTCGACCGCAGCGCCTGCCCGACGCTGGGGCACTGTATGGCGATCTCCTATGCTTCCGGCGATCCTTCCCGCGTCGGCGGCCTGCTGGAAAGCGCACATGCGATGCTCGCCGGGCTGGATCCCGCCAGCGAGATCGGCTTTGCCCTGGCCATGGGCAAACTGTGGAGCGTCCACCTGAACGACCAGAACGGCATGAAGTTTGACCAGGACAAATCCTTCGGTGTGGAAAACCTCCGTACCGCCTTCAATCAAATCAAGGTGCTCAAAGAAAACGGATACGGATCCAGGGGTGAGTTCATCGGCCTGGACGTCAAGGTCATGCGCACCGAAAAACAGGAAGGCAGCTACAAGCACCTGGAAAACAGCCTGCGGATCGCCAAGGCGCTGGAAGAAAAGGCGGCCCGGTTCGACTACGCTTTCCAGAAGAAATGCGTGGAAAAACGGGATTACGAAGCGCTGGAAATGTACGTCGTCGAGCTTCTGATGGGGCTGAAATAAGCCAAAAAAGCCTCTGCACGGCGCAGGGTATCGCACGGTCCGCCCGGCGGACCGTGCCTTCGCCGTGTTCGGCGATCTATTCCGGCGGAACGCCGCACATTCTGAAATAAAAGAGGTTTTGTCCGATGAAAAAAATGACCATACGCGAGGTGGCCCGCCTGGCCAACGTCTCGCCGTCCGCGGTCTCTATCGTGCTGAATGACAGAAAAGGGGTCAGCGACGAAACGCGGGAAAGAGTCAAAGGGATCATCGATCAGCTCGGTTACGCCCCCAACCCGAGTTCCAGAAGGCTGCTTTTCAACAAAACCAACAACATCGCCATCCTGTTTCAGAAAAAGACCTCCCCTCTGGAACATTTCTTCTATTCCGAGATCAATACCGCCGTGCTGCGCGAATGTGAGGATAAAGGCTACAACCTGATCTTTGCCTCCTTCGTCGTGGAAAACAACGAAGTGATCTTCCCGAACCTGATCAAATCCTACGACGTCGACGGGGTCATCTTTTACGGTGACGTCGACGCCGCGGTGCTCAACAGCCTGGCCAAATACGAAATACCGTATATCGTCATCGACAACCACGCGATGCTGCCGGGGGTCCTGAGCGTGTCGGCGGATTACAAACACGCGGCGTACGTATCGGTCAGCCATTTGCTCCGGCTGGGGCATAAAAAAATAGCCTATATCGGCAACGGTCAACTGACCAACTTCAACACGCAGACTTTTGCCGGATACAAGCAGGCTCTTCAAGAAAAAAATATCTCGATCTCCGCCGAATGGATCCAGTTTGACGCTTCGCAGGAAGAATCGGCTTACCGCTGCATGAAGAATATCCTTCTGAGCGCCAAAAGCCCCACCGCCGTGTTCTGCTGCGCGGATATCTACGCCATCGGCGCGATCAAATGCCTGAAAGACCTTCACTACAAGGTCCCGGACGACGTGTCCGTCTCCGGTATCGACGATATCCTTCTCGCCCGTTATACCGACCCCACCATCACCACGGTAAAGGTCGACAAATGCGAGATCGGCCAGAAAGCCATCAACCTGCTGATAAACCTGATCAACGGCCTGTCTGTGGCGAGCATCACGATCCGGCCGGACCAGCTGATCGTCCGGGAAAGCACAAAAGAACCGTCCTGAGATTTCAAATCTTAACGGCAAGAGGTGTTGAAATATGGAATGCAAGGATGTAAACTGCGGGTTTTACGGCTTCCGGCGCGCAGGGCTCCGGGCATCGACCTATGACGAGGTCCGGGCCGTTTGCGCACAGTTCGGGATCACCGCCTGCGCCTGGTATCATCTTGACAGATCCGGAGCCGGCGTGCGCGAAAGCAACGAAATCACCCTTGCCCTCTGCCGGCAAAACGGCGGAGTTCCCGTACTGCGGCTGCTGCCCCCTGCGTTTCCGCTGGAGTCCTACACGAAAGAGGAAATGGAACGGCTCATCACGCAGGAGCGCGCGGTGTTCCGGATCCATCCCGGCCGGGATGCCAGCCCGCTGAAGGACTGGGTCTTCGATTGGATGTTCCCCCTGCTCAACGAAACCGGCACACCGCTGCTCGTTTCCCTGCAGGAGGCGGACCTGGGAGAACTGGCGGCCTTTAAGCAGCAGTTTCCGGAGGTGCCGCTGATTCTGACGAATACCACGCAGTGGCTCAACCGGCAGTACGTCTGTTTTCTGCGCCGGTTTCCCAAAACGTACATGGATACCGCCAACGTGATCGAATATTACGGGCTGGAAAACCTGTGCGACGTTGTCGGCCCCGATAAACTGCTGTTCGGCACCGGCATGCCCGACAAGGAACCGTACGACAAGTTCTTTCAGCTCTTATACAGCGACCTGGCAAAGGAACAGATCGAACTGATCGCGCACGTCAACTTTGAACGGGTTATCGAAAGGAGGCGCGGCGTATGAGTTTGGCACAACTGGCCTGGAACAAGCAAATCCCTGCCGATCTGCGGATCTTCGATGCCCATTCTCATTTCGGCCCCTCTCACTATACGACGACGTACCTGCACCCGCTGCCGATGGAGGAAAGCCTGGCGCTGGCGCACCGCTGCGGAATCAAGCGCATCGCCGGCATGGCGCTGGGCGCCCTCGGTGAGTCGGACGCGGTAAAGATGAACCGCTGGATGCTGGACGCGTGCGAACAGTTTCCCGAACTGATGCTGTATTTTTACTATAAGCCCATGCAGCATCAGGCCCTGATGGAACAACTGGAACAGATGAAAAAACATCCGTCGTTTTTCGGCATCAAGATCCATCCGCGCGAGGATTTTTCATCGCTGGAAAGCCGCGAATACGACGCGATCATCGACTACGCCGCGGAAAATGATATGCTGGTGCTGTGCCACACCTGGGACACGGAGGCCGTGTGCCGGCCGCGCTCGTTCGAGCGCTATCTGCAGCAATATCCGCGTTTCCGGCTGCTGATCGGCCACATGGGCGGTACCTATCTCGGCTGTCAGGACACGTTGGAGCTCGCGCGCCGGTTCGACAACGTCTACTGCGACATCAACGGGTCGCTGTACTCCGGCATCTGGCTGGAAGAACTGGTCAAAAAAGCGCCGGAGCACAAATTTGTGTTCAGCACGGACGAGACCTTCAACGATCCCCGCATCATTTTGGGCCGCGTCTTTTTCAGCGCCCTGCCCGACCGACTGAAGGAAATGATCTTCTGCGACAATATCGAGCGCGCAGTCGGCAAAAGACTGATCTGACGCACCGCGTACAGATTCCGAATGCCGCGAAAAAACAGGCAGGGCCACGGCCCTGCCTGTTTTGGTTTTGATGCGGCCTCGATCACGCACGGCGTCATCCGTCGGAAAACGTGACCGATTTTGCCCACGCCGCGATGTCCGGCAAGTATCGGTCGGCCTCTTGCCTGAACACGACAAACTCCACGAGCCAAAACGCATCATCCGTTTTGTAGACGTAGGCAAAGTCTCGATACAGATCCCCGGTGTCGGAGGTTGTATAATCATATTCAAAACGGAACAGCCCGTCCTCCCCTTCTTTTTTTACGGCCTGTATGTCGCTGAACTCTATCACCAGGTCAGCGTACTGCTGCAACGAATACTCCTCCAACCCGTCCATCAACGTGAAGGAATCCTTTGTCACAAACACGCCGACGTTTTTGGAATCGTAAACAACGTCGAAGCCCTCGACGTCTGTTTCTCTAAACGCTTCGGACAGCGTAATATTCATCCCGCCGAAGGAAAAAGCCTTTTCTTTCGGCGCCGACCCGAACAGCACGCCGAACAGCACACCGCTTGTGACCAAAAAGCCCACAATGCCGCCCGCCACCGCGGCGATCAGCATCACGCTCCGCCCTTTGCGCGCGCTCCTTTGATGATGCGCCAGGACCTCTTCGCTTTCGTTGTTGTCAAACCGGAAGGCGTTGCCGTTGGCAAGGTTGAAGCGATTCCGCCCGGACAGGAAAACGTCTTGCGTCCCTTCGGGCAGCTGATAATAGTCGTTGCAATAGTCTTTGCTCAATTTGTCCACAATAACGTAAACTCTCAACGCCTGCTCTTCAATAAGGAAGGTCTTTTCTTCCCCGTTTTTCAGCTCGCCGATCTGACGGCAGGGGGTGTCGTTGATGATCAGGTCCCCTGTCACGGGGTCCTCTATGTATATCTTTACTTTGAAAAAAGACCCGACCAGGGCTTTTGTTCTTTTGATCGTCAGGTTCCTCATAAAATCGTTCCTCCCATCTTTTACGGCGGACGAAAGCGCAGTATAACGGATATAATATAACATAAAGCCGCCGGACGGTCAATAGGATTCCTGTTATAAGCAGCCCGCACCGTCCCGCCCGGGGCGGACCGTGCCCTCGCCGTTGTTTAAGGAACCGTTTTCTTTACCAATAAAAGGGTGTGCGCCGGACAAACGTCCCGGTGCACACCCTTTTCAAAGGATTCTTTTTTCGGGTTGTACGTACTCTATTCGTCTTTCGGCGTGTCGGGTGCGTCGCCGGAAGCGGCCGGTTCGGCAACAGCAGCCGGATCCGTAGGAGGGGCGTCCTTCTTTTTCTTCAGAATGAAGAACACGACCGCCGCCGCAACAAGCAGGAGGAGGATCGCGACGATCAGCCAGATCCACCACGTCGACGACTTTTCCCATCCGCAGATCTTGCAGACCTTTCCGTCTTCAAAGACGTGTTCGCCTCTTTTAAGCTCCGCTCCGCACGCGCAGACGATCCAATGCTCCGACGAGGAATGGCCGTAATCGCCTCCCACGTGACGGTGTTCGGATTTAGGCATCGTGAGCGACGCGGTGTCGACTTCTTTGATACCGGCCTTACTGAGGTAGATCTTTCCGCTGCCGTCGGTGTAATACTCTTTGACGCCTTCTTTGATACACGTTGACAGAACCGCGTCGTGCTTGGTAAGTCCGCTGACCGCCGTTTTGACTTCGGAGCCTTTTTTGTAGCCGCAGACCGTGCAGCGGCCGTTTTCGTCGAACGTATGTGCCGCGTTTTCGATATGCGCGCCGCAGGCGCAGATGACGTAATGCTCCTTCGTATCGTAGCCCATTTTGCTTCCGCCCACGTGGTTCTCCGGGTCCATCGGGAGCTGCAGCTTCACATAGCCCGCCTTTTCCTTGCCTTCCGCGTCGAGCGCCATCTGATGACAGCCCTTGCACGCATAGTGTTCCTTCAGGCCGTAGCTTATGCAGGTGCCGGCGATTTCATCGACGTGCTCGAGCTTGTGCTCGAGTTTCGGGAGGACTTCGTCGAGTTCATATCCGCAGTCGCAGTAGATGTGGGTCAGACCGTCCTGCGAGCAGGTCTGTTCCTTGACGATATCCACCTTGAACTGGTGGATATCCTTGAGGGACTGCGCGCCGCATACGGTGCATACGCGGTAATGCTCCATGTCGGTGAAGCTGTATGTGTCGGACCACTTGTGCGCCGTCTTTCGCTGGAAGCCGCAGACGTCGCAGACCGCGTCGCAGTCGTTGGCGTAGGTGTGATCGTTCGTCTTCGGGATGGAAAGATCCGTGACCTTTTTGCCGTTGATGAATTTATCGCCGCAGGAAAGGCAGACTTCGTGGGTCTTCAGCCCTTCATGGGCGCAGGTCGCCGCATAGCCCGTCACCGTCTTGTATTTGGTGGTGACCGCGAGATCTTCCATAAAGGCGGTCATATCTTTTTCCCACCATTCCCAGCCGTCGGTGTTCATGAACTGGATCTCCGCCCGGAAGACGCGTCCTTCGTCTTCGGACCCGAGTTCGTACGTTTTGCCCAGACCGACGGTCTGGCCGGTATTTTCATCGATCCAGGTCACGCCGTACTGACCCGCGTCAAAGCGCTGCTTCTGCTTGTCCTGGAGGTCGTCGCTGCGTTCGATATGAAGGACTCCGTGCTGGCAGAGACTTCCGGTGATGATCATCTGATGGCTGTTGATCCCGCATACCGTGCAGTGGCCGTCGTAAAACTTGTGGTTCTCTTTCCACATATAGCCGCAGACCTTGCAGACCTTCCAGTGCTGCGTCGCGTTTCCATACATGCCGTTGTAGGGACCGTCGTTGGAGTACTGGTGCGCGTTTTTAAAATCCTTTTCCATGTGCGCGTAGTTGCAGAGCTTGCAGACAGTAATGGTGACCGTGCCGGTGCAGTTGGTGGTCTTCTGCACGTCGAGCGAGTGCGCGTCATTCGCTGTGTATCCGCAGATCTTGCAGGTCTTGCTGTGGACGAGAGGGCCTTGCGACTTATAATCGACCCACACGTGGAGCGAATAGTCGCCGCCCTCCGTTTTTCTTTGGAACTGGTGGCCGCAGTCCCGGCAGACGTACTGCGTGACGGTATAGGAGCAGGTCTTGACCTCGGAGATCTTTTTGTAGTCGTGCTGGTACGCCACCGGATAATCCTGACCGCAGATCGTACACCGCAGCCAATGGAAGGTGCCGTCCTGAAAATAGTAGTTGTGGATCGTGACGGGCTCCGCCAGGGTAAAGCCCTTCGGAAGGGGTCCGCTGACCCATTCGTCCACGTGGACGGTGTGCTTGGAGTCCCAGTCGATGGTGAAGGGATCGGACCAGACAAGCTTCCCGCCGTTGCCGCGCCGGTCGTAGATCGCGAGGCGCCAGGTGAGTTTTTTGCCCGCGGCTTCAAAATCTTCGTATTTACCGCCGTAATAGAGGTGGGCGTACGAAGTATAATAGATCCGTGCGATGCAAACGCCCTTTTGTTCGTCTATCGTCTTTTCGCTGCCTTCAATGATATTGACGTGGTAAACGTTTTTCTTCAGTTCCGGCCAGTTGTCGGGAAGCGCTTCTCCTTCGTTCCAGGGAATGGCGGCGACGGCGGCGTAATGCAGGGTCTCGCCTTCCTCGAGAACGTCGAGCTGAAGCTTGAAGGAGACGACCAACTTTTCTTTAACCACTTCCATGTCGTGCGGGCCGACGACGAAGGAATAGGTCGGGAATGCGATCTCGAGCTTCGGGATCACTTCCTCTTCCTTGTCGCTGCAGAGGTGGCAGAAGCCCTCGCGAAGGCCCTCCGAGGTCTCGGTGGCGGCTTTTTTCACCTTCCAGGTGAATTCGTGAGGCTCGGTGACATAGTAATCGCAGCCCGGGAAGATGCAGTACACGTCGTGTTCTTCGGCGGAACTGGACTGGTATTTCAGGATATGATGGTTCTCGTCGTGCTTGGAGGCGTCGAGGTCCTCGGGCTTGGTCTCTTTATCAAGGATACAGGTCGCCGTGCCGTAGTACTTGCGGTTCTCTTCGCAGCATTCCGTGCAGAGATGGCAGTATTCGCATTTTTCGAGATCAAGCGCCTCGGTGCAGCGGCCGCATCCGTCGCAGATCCAGCCCTCGCGGACGCAGCACTCGGCGCAGTGGTCGCCGTGTTCCGCGCACTCGCCGTTGTCCTCGAAGCATTCTTCGCAGACCTCGCAGTGCTCCCAGCACTCTTCGCACTTCTGGCAGCTCTCGCAGTAGTCGAGATCCGCGCCGATCGTGCAGCGCCCGCAATCCTCGCAGACGTTTTCACAGCAGTTGACGCAGTGCTCGCCTTCCTCGGGGCACTGACCGGCTTCCGCGTAGCAGGCGCCGCAATCCGGGCAGTGGTATCCATAGTCCTTGGCGCATTCCTCGCAGATCCCGCAGGTCTCGCAAAGTTCTACGCCCTTGCAGAGCGTGCATTCACTGCATTCCGGGCAGAGGAATTCCTCGTAGCAGTCCTCGCAGTGTTCGCCGCAGTCGCCGGGGTGGACGCCCTCCATGACCGTTTCGAGATCGCTCTCGTCCAGAAGATCGTCCAGTTCGGTGCCGATCGCGTTGACTCCGCAATGCGGGCACATGACATAGGTATCTCCGCGATCCTCGATGCACTCCTTGCACATCAGACCCTCCGAGGTCTCGATAAGCTCCGCGCAGTCTTCGCATTTGTTGCAGGAAACGCAGTGCGGAACATTGCCGTAATCTTCCGAGATACAGGAGTCGCCGCATTCCGGGCAGTGCAGTTCGTCCTCCATGGCGCAGGCCTTACAGTAGCCGCAGTCGGTACAGATGTCTTCGCATTCCTCGCAGAACCAGCATCCCGCGCAGAAATCCTTGTCCCCGAGCCACGAGTCGCAGTTGGGACAGCGGAAATCGTCGCCGTCCGCGTGGACGTGAAACGGGAAAGCCGGCGTCATGAGCGGGATCAGCATCAGG
>JAFWVC010000064.1 GCA_017518415.1 Clostridia bacterium | reverse complement strand
TACGTCGATCTTGCTCAGCGAGGTGTAGATCGGCAACACCAGAAACGGCAGGAAGTTGTATACCATACCGATGACGATGGAGGCGTCGGTGCCGATCAAAGCGCCGCTTTGGAAGCCGAGCAGCACCAGCAGCCGGTCGATTAGGCTTTCCTTTTCGATCAGCGAGCGCAGCGCGTAGGTGCGGATCAGAAAGTTCATCCACATCGGCAGCAGCGTCAGCACCACCAGAAAGCTGCGCACCCTCGGCTTCATGCAGGTCAGAAAATAGGCCAGCGGGTAGCCGATCAGCAGGCAGAACAGCGTGCTGATCAGCGCGTGCCGGAAGGAGACGAGCACCGAGCGCAGGTAGTCGGTATTCGTTACGACGCTGCGCAGGTATTCCAGCGTGAAGTGATAGCCGTTCTCATCCTTTTCGAACACCGCGAAGAACAGGATCAGCACCAGCGGCACCAGCGTGAACATCAGCAGCCATACCCATAGCGGGATGGACTGCAGCGCCGTGCGTTTACGATTCATGGCTGCCGGTCATCTCCTCTCTGCGGCGGATCCGGATCTTGTCGGCCGGCAGGTGGAGATAAACCGTTTCGCCGACCGCCACGCGGGTATAGGTGTGTACCAGCAGGGAAAGGTCACCGCAGCGCACCTGTATCTCGAAGTCGTCGCCTTTATAGCGGAAGGTCTCGACCTCGCCGGTCAGTACGTTTTCCTCCCACGGGCAGACCTGTTCGCCGACGGCCGCCTTTTTCTTTTTCTTGTCCGGTTCGGCCGTTTTGGCCTGACACAGTTCGATGTCCTGCGGCAGCACGTAGACGCTGACGGTTTCTTCTTTTTCAAAGCCGGAGGCGTGGCAGTCGAACACGCCCTCGCCGATCTCGACGCGGTCGTCGTCGGCCATCCAGCCGGTCAGTACGTTGTAGGGTATCTTCATAATTTGAATATCGAAGGGCTTGATGTTCATACCCACTTCGGTACCGGGCTGCGCCATGACGGTCCGATGGACTTTCCAGTCGAATCCGTCCTGCGTGATGATCATCTCGTAATGCACGCCTTTGAAGATGACGCTCTTGACGACGCCGCGCAGCATGCCGTCCTCCGGCTTTTCGGTCAGTTCGATGTCCTCGGGACGGATGACGACGTCGACGTCCTCCTCTTTTTCAAAACCCTCGTCCACGCAGGGGAAGGTGCGGCCGGCAAACTCGCACAAGCGGTCCTGCAGCATCACGCCGCTAAGCAGGTTGCTCTCGCCGATGAACTGCGCGACAAAGGCGTTGACCGGCTCGTTGTAAATATCCGTCGGCGTGCCGATCTGCTGGATCACGCCGTAGTTCATGACCACGATGGTGTCCGACATCGTCAGCGCCTCTTCCTGGTCGTGGGTGACGTAGACGAAGGTGATGCCGGTCTTTTTTTGCAGGGCTTTCAGTTCCAGCTGCATCTCTTTGCGCAGTTTCAGGTCCAACGCGCCCAACGGTTCGTCCAGCAGCAGGATCTCCGGCTCGTTGACAATGGCGCGGGCAATGGCGATGCGCTGTTGCTGTCCGCCCGAGAGCGAGTCGGGCATCCGTTTTTCAAACCCGGACAGCGCCACCAGATCCAGCACGCGGGTCACCTTCTGGCGGATTTCTTCTTCCGGCAGTTTTTTGATCCGCAGCCCGTAAGCGATATTTTCGTAAATGTTCATGTGCGGAAAGAGGGAATACTTCTGGAAGACTGTGTTGATCGGCCGTTTGTGCGGCGGGCAGGCGGTGATATCTTCCCCGTTGAACAGCACGCGGCCGGTATCCGGCTGCTCGAAGCCGCCGATGATGCGCAGCGTCGTCGTTTTGCCGCAGCCGGAGGGGCCGAGCAGGGTCACAAACTCGTTCTGGCGGATATACAGGGACATATCCTTGATGATTTCGGTATCTCCGTAACTTTTGGTGATATTGAAGAGCTCCAACAATTTGTTCCGCTTATTCGACATATTTCTATCTCCCGACGTCAAAAATTAAAAGGTAGGGGGCGTGGAGATCCACAGGACCTTGGCCGGCCCGGTGCCCGGGTTGGAAATGTAGTGCGCCTGATCCGGGTTAAAATAGAAACTTTCGCCGCGGCCCGCTTTATATATTGCGTCGCCGATATGCAGCAGTATATGGCCCGCCAGTACGTACCCGAACTCTTCGCCGGTGTGCGGTTCTTCCAGCGGGGAGGACCCGCCGGGGAGCAGCGTCAGCCGGATAGGCTCCATATCGTTTTTCTGGCAGTTGGGAACGATCCAGGTAATGCTGTGCCCGGCCTCTTCATCGTCTTTGACAAAGTAATCCTTTTCGCCGAAGACGATCTTTTCGTCTGCCTTTTCCGCAAAAAAGTCCTGCAGATTGGACCCCAGACATTCCAGCAGATCCACCAGCGTGGCGATGGAAGGGGAGGTCTGGTCGCTTTCGAGCTGGGAAATAAAGCCTTTGGACAACTCGCTGCGGTTGGCCAGCTCTTTTTGCGTCAATCCGTTTTTGATGCGCAGATCGCGCAATTTGGCCCCGATATGGATACCGGACATGGCGGCGGCTCCTTTCTCAAAACAGTGTTTTCGGTAAACTGAAAGTTCAGTATTTCTAAAAACCGGAAGGTTACCAAACACTAAACATGAAGTTTACTTTTATTAAACCTTCGAATATTGTAGCACGTTTTGCGCAGATGTCAACCGCTTTTTACAAAAAAACAAAAAAATCCCGTCCGTGCGGACGGGATCGCGGCCGGAAGGCCTGCCGTTATCGGAAATGATGTTCCCTTTTATCCGTCAGGCTGAACCGGTGTACCGACAGTACCAGCCCCATGCCGGCCAAAAGGGTGGCCAGCGAGGTGCCGCCGGCGCTGAAAAAGGGGAGGGTGATGCCCAGCACCGGCAGAAGACGCAGGCACATACCGATGTTGATCAGCGCCTGAAAGCCGATATAACAGATCATGCCGATACAGATATACATGCCCAGTTTGGTGGAGGCATGCCGGGCGTTGACGTAAATGGCGATCAGCAACAGGGCCAGCAGCACCATCACCAGCAGCGCGCCGATGAACCCGAACTCCTCCCCGGCGACGGTGAAGATCATATCGTTATTGCGCGCGTACAGATAGTTGCCGTTGCCCTGCAAAAAGCCGACGCCCCACAGGTTGCCGGAGCCGATGGCGGACAGAGCCAGCCGCTGCTGCCATCCGGTCGTTTCGGCATAACGGTCGACAAAAAAGATGCACAAAAAGCGCGCTTGTTTATCGGCGCTCAGGTGGTTCCATACCAGCGGCACCAAAGCGGCCACGCCGGCGGCTCCGCCGAGAAAATACAGCGGATGCAGCCCGGCGGAAAACAGCAGCCCCAGCAGGATCAGCAGGAAGACACACGCTGTGCCGTCGTCCCCCTGCAAAAACACCAGCAGGATCGGAAGCATCCCGTGCGCCAGCAGCCCAAGCAGCACCAGCGGCCGGTTGACCCGGTCGCCCACATAGGCCAAATGCCTGGAAAAGGTGATGATAAAGACGATTTTTGCAATTTCGGCCGGTTGGACCGATACGGAAAAAGAGCCGAGCGGTACCGCCAGCCAGGCGGTGTCGTCCGTACCGGGCACGTTGATGCCCAGCGGGGTGAAGGTCAAAAGAATCAGCAGCAAGGCGGCGCCGGTCCATACGGGCCAGAAGGCCGCTATTTTTTCATACGGCAGGCAGGAGATCACCAGCGCGGCAGCCAGGCCGGCGCAAAGCGAGATCAACTGCATCAGGCATCCGCGCAGGCCGGTGCCGTTGGTGTATGACACCGAATAGACCAGCGCAAAGCCGTAAACGCTTGTCAGCACCATCAGCCCGAACAGAACCAGGTCGGATTGCCGGATCAGGCGCAGAATCTTTTTGCCGACTGTTTCCTTTGCCATCTTTTCACCCCTTTCCGTCAGGTTTGTATCATGAGTATATCAGAAAAAATGAAATTATTCAATATAAGACCTTTTCCAAATCGAAAAAATGTGATATACTGTTTTTTCAGAAAGACTCGGAACGTGAAGAAGGGGAACGAATGCGCACCTATATCACCGGCAGTGAGCAGGAAACGCAGGCGTGCGGCGCCATGCTGGCGGGCGAACTGTCGGCTCCCGCCGTCGTGGCGCTTTCCGGCGGCCTGGGCATGGGCAAAACCGCTTTTGTGCGCGGCATGGCTTCCGTGCTGGCACCGGGCGCCCATGTGTCCAGCCCGACGTATGCGCTGGTGCACGAATACGGGGGAGAGCCGCCGCTGGTGCATTTCGATATGTACCGTATCACCGGCTGGGCCGACCTGGAGTCGACCGGCTATTACGATTACCTGGCTTCCGGCGCCGTGCTGGCCGTCGAATGGAGCGAAAATATTGCCGCCGCCCTGCCGGAGGGGACCGTCTATGTAACGATCGAGGACCTCGGCGGCGGAAAACGGCGGATTCTGATCGGGGAGGCGCCGGTATGAGCGCGGAAAATATCCTTTTGGCGGTGGAAACGTCGGCAGGTCCTGTCTCCTGCGCTATTGTAAAATGTAAAGAAAATGACCTTGACAGCATGCAGATCCTGTCCGAATCCTTTGCCTCGACGGCGCAGCCGCACTCCAAAACGCTGATGCCCATGCTGGAAGGCGTGCTGAAAAACGCTGATCTTTCGCCGAAAGACGTCACGGCACTAGCCGTGGCCCACGGTCCCGGCTCTTTCACCGGTGTGCGGATCGGCCTCTCTGCTGTAAAGGGATTCGCTTTTACAAACGATTTGCCGTGCATCGGGGTCTCCACGTTGGAGGCAATGGCGCAAATGTGGCATGGCAACGGTATGGCCGGCCTGATCGTACCGGTGATGGACGCCCGCTGCGCGCAGATCTATACGGCCATGTTTGAAAGCGACGGCCGGCAGGTCGTCCGCCTGTCGCCGGACGAGGCCCTTTCTCAGGAAGAAATGAAAAATCGCATAAAAAAGCAGAAAAATGTCGTGTATCTACTTGGCGACGGCGCACAATTGTGCTACAATATATGGCAAAAGGATTGTCCGCACCTTCGTCTGGCGCCCGCGCCGCTTCGCTGGCAGCGGGCTTCCGGCGTGGCGGCCGCGGCCGTGCTGCATTGGCAGCAGGCGGGCAGCGGGGAGGTGCTGACGCCGTTTTACCTGCGGCTGCCTCAGGCCGAGCGCGAGCTGCGCGCCCGGCAGGCGCGCGCCGGGCAGGCCTGATATCCGTATTCTATTAGGGGGGTAATATATATGCAACCGTTCATTGCCGACCATCCGCTGATCCAACACAAGCTGTCCATCCTCCGCCGCGCGGGGACAAGCTCCAAAGAGTTCCGCGAACTGATCCAGGAGATCACCGAACTGCTGGTATACGAGGCCACGCGGGATCTGCCGATGAAAACCATCACGGTGGAAACGCCGGTGGCCGCTACGGAGGCGTACACCATTGCCGGGCGTAAACTGGCTTTCGTACCGATCCTGCGCGCCGGCCTTGGTATGGTCAACGGCGGGCTGGAGCTGGTGCCGTCGGCCCGCGTCGGGCACATCGGCCTATATCGTGATCCCAAGACGCTCAAACCGGTGGAGTATTACTGCAAACTGCCCAGCGACATCAGCGAGCGCGACGTCATCGTGCTCGATCCGATGCTGGCGACCGGCGGCTCGGCCGTGGACGCCATCAATCAGATCAAAAAGCGCCGTCCGCGCCACATCAAGTTTATGTGCATCATTGCCGCGCCGGAGGGCCTCAAAGCCTTGCAGGAGGCGCATCCGGACGTACATATTTACTGCGCCGCGCTGGATGATCACCTCAATGAACATGGCTATATTGTCCCCGGCCTCGGGGATGCGGGCGACCGTATCTTCGGCACAAAATAAACAGTCACCCTCGTAAACAGCAAGCGGCAGGCCGAAGCCTGCCGCTTTTTTGTACCGGGCCGCTGATCCCGTCCGGCACGCCACAAAAAAACACCGGCCGCAGCCGGTGTTTTTTGTCAAAGGAAGAGGTCAGAAGTTCCGCTTTCTCAGGACCAGAACGGCAATGCCGAGGCCTATGGTACTAGCCGCCATCGCTCCCGCCACGACGATCGGGACCCACGGGATGCTCCCGCCCTTGCTCTGATCGGCCGGGGGATCGGTCGGGGCGTTCGTCGGCTCGCCGCCCTGCGTCGGATCCGTCGGCGCGGCCGAGGGGTCGGTCGCCGGTTGCGTTACGGGATCGGTAACGGCAGGCTGGCCGCCCTGCGTCGGCTGCGTGGGCGCGTCCGTCGGCTTTTCTGTAGGCTTGGCGGTGGCAGATGTCCCGGTATCTTTTATGTAAGAGTAGGAAATCTCGTTCTGTTGCGCATAGGTTTCCGCATAGGCGTTTTTATGGCACCACAATGTCACGTTTTTACTGCCGTTAAAGGCAGATTCGCCGATGCTTGTTACGGTGCTCGGGATGGTAATGCTCGTCAATTTCTCACAAAGAGCAAAGGCATTGCTGCCGATACTCGTTACACTGTTGCCGATGGTAACGCTTGTCAACTCCTCACAGTCGAAAAAGGCATAGTCGCCGATACTCGTCACACTGTCAGGAATAGCGATGCTTGTCAGGCCTACGCACCAAAAGGCATAGTTGCCGATGTTCGTTACGCCATTACTAATAGTTACGTTTGTAATACCCTGACAAGATTGCCAAGGTGCGGGGCTATTCAAGTTGTCATAATTCCCCATAGTTCCGTTGCCGCTGATGGTCAGCCCGGTATCGTCCAGCGTCCAGGTGCAGTCGCCCGTAGTGCCGGAAACGGAGGACAGCGCTACGCAACGGAGTCCGTCGAACGGGTTACCGATAAATGAGTTTTTATAATAATAAACAGTCAAAATATTCGTGCAGTCACAGCCCATAAGAGCATATTTATCAACGCTCGTTACACTGGGCGGGATGGTGACACTCGTTAAATTTGTGAAGCCGGAAAAGGCATTGTTACCTATGCTTGTTATACCGTTGTCGATGATCATTTCGGTAATTTTTGCTCCCCGCGGGTAATCGACGCCCATCGGCCCATATCCGCTAATCGTCAGCACAGTACCGTCCAGCGTC
>JAFWVC010000063.1 GCA_017518415.1 Clostridia bacterium | reverse complement strand
CGCCGCGAGAAAAAACGAAACGTGTTTCATAGCAACCTCCGGGCAGCCGTTTGTACTACGGAAAATCAGGGAACAAACACAGTATGCCCCGCCGCGGGCGGTTCATGCAAAAAAGGGAAAGAACCGGAAGGCATTGCCTTCCGGTTCCGGGCAAAGGCGGGGTCAGGCCCAGGGATCGCTGGCTTTCGGCGTGCGGATGCCGGCCAGCAGGCCTTCATAAGACCACAGGAACCATTCGCCGGTGGAGGGTTTGCCGCGCAGCGTGACCGGGCGGGGAGAATCGGCGCCGCCGGAAACGGCGTACAGCGTGATCAGGTTTTCCTGGTCGCGGCTGTTGGATTGCTCGATCAGGTTGACGGTGTAGGGCTGCGCCGGCGCATAGTTGTTGTCCGGCGTGGCGCCGGCAAAATAGGAGAAGGGCAGATAATCCTTGCCGTCCATAAACCGGTCACGGATAAACTGCTTGTCCATCGGAGACAGAGGGGCCGGGCCCTTGAGCACGTCAAGCATCGCATAGCAGGCCTCTTTGTCTTTCGGATAAGCGCACAGCGCGGCGACGGCGTACGCGACGACGGCGTACGGATCGGTCAGCGAAAACCCGGGCATCGCCTTCATCTGTTCGGCGGTGAGAGGAAGCGCGGACAAAGTGACTTGTTTGGTAGCAGACATACGATAACCTCCTGAAAAATGATAAGTTCCCGAAGAAACGGGGCAGGCCTCCGGGTACGGAGACCTTGACGGAAAACTCTGATTTATTTATACCAAAATGCGGCGGGCAAGTCAACAGTTTTTTGCAAAAGGCGGGGAAAACGCCGTTATTTTTTACGGGAATACGGGTTTTTGTTCTCTTTTTTCTGCGGCGGGTCGGCGACGCTCCACCGGGCGAAGCGGATGACCAGATATCGCAGCACCCCGGCGATCAGCCACGCGGCCAGTGTCGCAAAAAACCATGCCAGCGACAGTCCGGAGGTAAAATGCAGCAGCAGCGTCAGCCAGGCCGGGATCGAGCACGCCCAGGATTCCACCCGCAGGAACAAAAAGAACAGCAGACCCAGCACCGTGTCCAGCCAACGGTGGCGGGGCAGCGCCCGCCTTTCCGGCGGCAGTTCCGGCTGTGCGGGGACCGGTTCCGGCTCCGGCTCCGGGGGCGCGGACGGGCCGTCGGTCAGAAAATCGTACCGGTTATGGGGCGCCGAAGGATCGGAGAGCGGATGAGACGACATAAGGCAATCCCTCCTGTAAGGCCGCGCACGGGCGCGGAGCGTACCCGCCGCTGCCGGCGGGCGCTTTCAGCATACCATGCCGGCGGGCGGGTTGTCAAGGGAACCGGCGGCGCGGTTACGGGGCAAACCGCCGCAGCGGCAGATACTTGTACACCTGACGGGTGTACTGCCCATACAAGGGATATTTTTGCGCGGAGATGGCTTCGCCCAGCGCGGAACTGCCCAAAAACAGCAATACAAGGAACAGAGGACCGACCAGCGACCAGTGGAAGACTCCGCTGCGCGCGGCCCCCGCGCCGACGGCGAAAAAGTACAGGCTCAGCCAGAAGCCCTGCTCGCCCAGATAATTGGGGTGGCGCATGCGGCCCCACAGTCCCACGGTGTTGAAGCCCAGGCAATACGGCGCGGGCAGCTGCGCGAGGGTCGCCCCTTGTGCGAGCCCGCGGTTTTTGGCCTGATGAAAACGCCATTGCTGCTCATCCGCGACCGTTTCCAGCGCGAGGAACAACACGGCCGCGGCCGCGGCGGCGACGTCCCACGCGCCGAGGGGCGCGGCGGAATCCATGCAGGCCAGCGCCGGCAGGCAGATGGCAAGCACCAGCGCGTTTTGGTAGATACTGATAAAAAACAGGTCGAACAGCGCCCATGCAAAGCGGCGCCGGAACAGCTTGTTCCGCCGCACGACGGCCCAGCGGTAATCCTCTTTTCCGGACCAGAAGCGCAGGCTGTACGCGCCCTTGCGGGCAAAGTTGACCGTCAGGCGGATGCCCCACGCCGTCACCAGCAGCGCCGACAGCACCAGCCGCGGCGTCAGCCCGCCCCGCACCGCGATGATCCAGCCGTAGGCGATCGGCAGCAGGCTCCATAGTTTGTCCATTTGGGAAAAGTTGCCGGCGATCTCGCCGACGATGAAGCAGTAGGCGGCGCTGCCGGCACAGACGAATACCAGAATGCGCAGCGTGCCCGTCTGATTCGGGGAAAGCTGCCGGTCGCTCAGCAGCACGGCCGCTGCGGCCAGCGCAAGGACCGCGACGGCCGCGCCGGCGGTCCCGAGGTGTTTTTTCATACAAGGGAGCCTCCTTTTTGTCAGGTGCGGCGTCTTCTGCCGCGGGCAGAGGAACACATCGTAGAAAAGCATACGACAAAACCCGACAAAAAGCAACCGTTTTTTGCGCCCGTCCCGTTTGCCACCGCCCGCGCCGGGAGGAACACGCCAAGAAAAACGCGCGAGGCGGGTGGACCCGCCTCGCACAAAAACGGTTTTATTCTGCTTTTTCCGCAACGATTTTCACGAGTTCTTTGTAGCGCGCATGGCCGTTGAGCTTTGCGTATTTTCCGGATAGGCGTTTGTCTTTGAACTCGCACAGCAGCTCTTTGTAAGCGCTTTGCGAATACATGCTGCGCTCATCCGCCTCCGTTCCGCGCAGCAGGCCCGACGTATACCGCGCCTTTTCATCGTAGCCTTCAAACCGGTCGGCGCAGACAAGCGCTTTTTCGAGATAATCAAGCGCCTCCTCGGTGCGGTCGATCAAAAGATAAAGCGCGGCGATCGTATAGCAGCATTGCATGGCGTTCCTGTTTTCAAACAGCAAATCATCCCCGAACACGAGGGACTGTATCTGCATCAGCTGCCGTATCATTTCGATCCTGCTTTCAGGCGAAACGCCGTCTTCCGTTTCAGGCGCAACCGCATGAAAGCCGCAGAGAATTTTAACATTTTCCGCCATGGCCTCGTAATACAGCTGGATCTGCTGCCTGGCAAACCGCGTTTTTTCTTCGCCCTTTTTCAGGCCCAATCTGCCGATAAGATAGTTTCCGGTCTGCGGAAACCGCGGCAGCTGGTTTGCGTAGGCAAGCGCCTGCTCGTCGTTGCCGTTCCAATGATACAGGTAGGACAACAAAGAGGTCGTTTTCAGCCGCATCGCGGTATCCGTGGAATCGGCCAGAATCCTTTCGGCGATTTTAACGGCTTCGCCGAGGGTTTCCTCCTTTGTTCCGACGACGGCGTGCGCCTGACCGAGCGCCCACGCAAGATTGAAAAGCGTTTCATCGTCGCCCGGATATTCCGCGCAGGCCTTTCGCGCAGCCTCCACCATCTCCTTGTATTTCCACGCATGGTATAACGCAAACACTTCATCGGCATACGCCTTGATTTTTTCCTTTGCCTTTGTCACGTCCACGCCGAGCAGCTCGTCGGTCGTCACGCCGTAAAAGTTTGCCAGTACCGGAAGCAGGGAAATGTCGGGATAGGATGCGTTGGTCTCCCATTTGGAAACCGCCTGAGCGGACAGGCCGAGGCGTTCCGCCAGTTGTTCCTGCGTCAGATCGCGTGCTTTGCGGAGCGATTTCAGTTTTTCTCCCAGATTGTAATACATAGGGACCCTCCTTTGCCAAGTGCAGTTTGTTCAGCCGGCTGTGATTTTATTGTACACCTGTGTTTTGCCGCCGTCCATATACTATTGTTTGAAGATTTTTCAACCGGCGGTT
>JAFWVC010000062.1 GCA_017518415.1 Clostridia bacterium | reverse complement strand
CGCAGGCGCTTTGCTATCTGGAAAACCACGCCAACTGGCATAACAAGATGCCCGCCCGCTACCAGCTGGAACCGATGCCCGCGCCGGCCACCGCCGCACAGGCGCTGGCCCTGCTGGAAAACGTGCAGCCGCTGGAAGAAGGGGACGGCACCGCCGAGGCGCCCGACGCCTTCCTGACCCGCGTGCGCCAGTCCCTCACGGCGCTGGCCGCGCAGGAATCCTGAGCAAACGGGCCGACTGACGAGGAAAATGCCTGATTTCACGAAAATATCGCCTGCTTTTTCGGGAGGGAGGCTGTTATGCTGCTGTATAGAAAAAGAGAGGAGATCCGTATAAAGATTTGCCGTTTGATCAGCGCGGTGCTGTGCGCCGCCCTGCTGCTGACCTTGTCCGCCTGTGCGGGCGGGGCCGGTTCGTCCACACCCGTTTCCTCCGATCCGTCTCAGAAGGGAGAGATTTCTATGATGTGCGGTTTGTTCAGCAGTAGTTTTTTTGAAAAGTATGCGCCTTTTTGGAAAGCTTGCGGCATCAAAACCCTGCAGTTTTGGGTCAGGGATATGGATAAAAGCAGCAGCGACGAAACGCTGACGACCTACCTGCAAAACATTCAGGGGCAGATCCGCGCCGCGCACGAGATGGGCTTTCAGGTATATCTTGGGTTCCTGTCCAACTTTTCCCTGCCGGAAGAAGGAAAGTTCTGGTATAACTCTCATTTCGACGTCACGGATGAGGAAGAAATGCAAAAACGCCTGAACGTGCTGGCAAAGACGGTGGAAGCCACCCCCGAGGCGGACGGCTACTCCATCTTTTGCGGTGACCCCGGCGGCTACGTTTTTCTGAACGGCCGCCAATCCGACGTAAGCAACTACGTGTACCTGTGCCGACAGTTCATCGAGGTCATCCGCCGGTACCGGCCCGAAGTGCCCGTCAACGTCACCCCGTGGTCGATCGCGTCATTCCAGACGCCGTATATCGGCCCGGATTCCACCGTATTTTGGGACCGGGAGACCGATATGACCCGCCGGTTGGTCGAGCTGGATGACCTGATCGGCGCCGACCTCGGCATCGAGTTCCCGTGCCACAATTACTATCGCCCGCTGGCGCTGCGCCTGTATGAGGCCAAAAATATCACGCCGCCGCTGTACCCCGCGGCGGAGGACCTGACCGCTTTGGAGCAGCGCGGCTGCACCCGCCGCTGGGCGTGGCCGTACTTCATCATGGATGAGTGCGACGACGGCGACGGCGCCGGCGTCGGCGTGCAGATCAACGTGCGGTACTGGTATCAGCTGCTGCAGCAGCTGCGGGACGCCGGCATCAACGGCGTGTTCGGCAACTGGTCGGCAGGCGGCCATTACGACCACGTCGTGAACATGTACGCCTTCGGTCGCTTCTGCGCAGACCCGACCGTCACACCGGAGCAGGTCATCGAGGAGTATGCGGCCAAAAACGTCGCGCCGGCGGACGTGCCGGCGCTGACGCAGGCGCTTTGCTATCTGGAAAACCACGCCAACTGGCATAACAAGATGCCCGCCCGCTACCAGCTGGAACCGATGCCCGCGCCGGCCACCGCCGCACAGGCGCTGGCCCTGCTGGAAAACGTGCAGCCGCTGGCGGAGGGGGACGGCACCGCCGAGGCGCCCGCCGACTTCCTGACCCGCGTGCGCCAGTCCCTCACGGCGCTGGCCGCGCAGGAATCCTGAGCAAACGGGCCGACTGACGAGGGAAATGCCTGATTTCACGAAAATATCGCCTGCTTTTTCGGGAGGGAGGCT
>JAFWVC010000061.1 GCA_017518415.1 Clostridia bacterium | reverse complement strand
TTTCAGATATCCAGCAGCAGGGCCGCGTACCCCTGCGCCGGCAGCGGGGCGGCGCCCGTCGGGCGGATCAGGGTCTGCCCTGCTTCCTCCGCGCCCGGCTGCGGCAGCCGGCTGCGGACCGTGACCGCCGCGCCCGGCGATACCGCGGCGGCCGCCTGAACGGCCGGCCCGTCGGTTTCGGCCACACACACGCCGGCAGGCCCCGGCAGATACACGGCGTAATACGGCTTTTCGCCCCAAAGGCGCACGCCGCCGCCGCAAAATACCGCCTCCCGGTACAGGTAGCGCGTATGTGCCTCATCCCACGCTACCGCCCCGGGGATCCGCCGCAGATACGCCGCGCGCAGCCGCACAAAGGCGTCTTCATCGGCGACGGTATACGGCAGCCCGGGCTGCGCCGGGACCTTTTCTTCGTATAAGCGGGAAAAAGGCGTAAATCCCATGCGCCCGTATGTGCGGGCCAGTTCCCGGTTCGCCGGAGCCAGCAACAGAAACGCCTCGTCCTGATCGGCGGCGGTCTGCGCGGCCCAGCCGATCAGCCGGCGCATCAGCCCCTGCCCCCGGCAGGCGGGGTCGGTGGCCACGCCGTACAGATAACTGCCCCGCAGGCCGCCGATGCCGGCCGGTATCATGGTCAGCATCGCGCACACATGCCCGCCCCGCCGCAGCAACGCCGTGCGCGCCGGCCGAAAGCCGTGTTCCAGATAAAAGGCGGTATACGCCGCCGGTTCGTCAAAGCAAAGGGAAAACAGTCGCCGCACCTCTCCGGCGTCGCCGGAGGCGGCCCGGCCGATCTCACACATGCCGTTCCTCCGCCCGGTATACCGGCAGCAGACGCAGCGGTACGTAAGACAGTTTGGCCCGGCGCAG
Source organism: Clostridia bacterium (assembly GCA_017518415.1). Lineage (GTDB taxonomy): Bacteria > Bacillota > Clostridia > Oscillospirales > Acutalibacteraceae > RGIG6098. The sequence continues at coordinate 11,900 of JAFWVC010000061.1, read as the reverse complement.
ACCTTCGTCTCCCATATCCTCTTCCCGGTTGACGAAGAGGCATCCCTCCGCCTCGTGCAGGACAAACTGCTGATTGATCGCCGGATACGCGCCCGCCACGTCGGCCAGCGCCTTTTCAAAATGCACGGCGAAGGTATCTCCTCCGACGCGTTCTCCTACCGTATAAGCCACCGGCCGGTCGTGCTGATACAACAGTCCGCCGCACAGCCCCAGCAGTTGCCAGTGGTCAAAGCAGCGGCGCACCGCCTGTTTTTCGGCGCACAGCGTCCCGCTGCCGTCGCCGTTGCCGCATCCGTACCGGCGGCACCATTCCAGATGCAGCTGCCAGCAGGTTTCCACCTGCCCGGGTGTGACGGATTCATAGCGCCACGGCTGTTCGGTAAAACGGTGGATGAAGTTGCGCTTGGCGTGCAGTTTTTTGCCTTCCAGCGTTGCAAGCTGAGGGCGGCTGTAAATATATTCGCTTTCGTCCCGCAGCAGCGTAAAGGCGAACCGCCCGGGGCACGTCTGCTCCAGAAAGAGGCAATCGGCCTCCGACAGGCTGTGCAGACGCAGCGGCTGCCCCTGCGCCCGGCAAAACGCCTCCAGTTCCCGCAGGCCGTCGGCCGACGGCCGCCCATCCTCATCCGTCGGGCAACGGTAATGCGGGCCGCTTTCCGCCGTCGGCCGGAAGCGCAGATACACGACCCCCGCCTGCCGGCACACCTCGATCCCGTAGCCGGGCTGCCAGACGAAGTTGGCGGCAAAGGAATACTGCGCCCCCATATAATTTTTCTTCCGATAGTAAGCGGTCATCCACTCCCGGTCCTCCAATGTGACCGGATAAAACTGCAACATAGCGGTTCCTTCCTCGATCTGTCCTGAATTTCTCCCGAAAAAAGCGCGCCGCCGGCGCGCTTTTTTTATCAAGTATGGGTGGCTGCGGCCTGCGCGATGTTGATCGCGTGGTCGCTGACGCGTTCCAGGTCTGTCAGCAAGTCACTGAATACCCAGCCGGAATCGGCGTTGCAAAGGCCCTGATTGAGCCGGGCCACGTGGTTGTTTTCCAACTGTTCCACCAAATCGTCGATGGCCTGTTCCTGTGCCTCGATGTTCTCGAAAGGAACCGTGCGCTTGCCGATAAAATACCCGTACGCGTCATCCAGAATATGCAGCGTGGCGGCGACCAGCCCGCGGATCTCTTCCAGCGCCGCGTCGGACAGTTTGATATCCCGCTCCTCGCAGGCCTGCGCATATTCGCCTACGTTCTGCGCGTGGTCGCCCACGCGTTCGATGTCGTTGAGCACGTGATACATCCCGCCGATGCGGGCGGCTTCGGCGTCGGACAGTTCCATCGAGTTCATGCGCACCAGGCAATGCACCAGTTCTTTATTCAGGTAATCGATAGTGTCCTCCGTCTGGTTGATCAAATCGACGTCCTGCGTGGACTGGTTGAGGAAGGCGTTGCAGGCCCGCGCCAGGTTTTCGTGCGCCAGGCGGTACATCCGGCTGACCTCGGCGTCGATCTGCGCCAGGCCGATGCTCGCGGCGGCAAAGCCCGTTTCGTTGACGTGCAGCAACCGTTTTTCATCCGTCTCGGCGTCTTCGCCGCGGATGATCAGGCGGGAGAGCTTGACCAGCAGATCGGAGAAGGGCAGCATGATCAGCATACTGACCACGTTGAAGATGGTGTGCAGGTTGGCGATCTGGTTCTGCACCAGCGGGCCGGTCATCTGCTCGATCCAGCCGATGACGGGCAGCACGGCCGTCCCCACCAGGAACAACACCATACCGAAGGTGCTGAACAGGACCGACTGCACCACCACCCGCTTGGCGTCTTTTTTCGCACCGAGGGAGGCCAGCGCCGCGCTGACGCAGGCGCCGATATTCATGCCGTACACCATCGGCGCCGCCTGCGTGAGGGTCAGCAGCCCGTTGCGGCCCATGGCCTGCAAGATACCGACCGAGGCGGACGAGCTCTGGATCAGCGTCGTAACGAGGATACCGGCCAGCACGCCGAGGATCGGGTATTTGGTCACGAATTGCAGCATGTCGTTGAACCAGGCCACGTTTTGCAGCCCTTCCATCGAAGAGCTCATCGTACCCATGCCCAGGAACAGCACGCCCAGGCCCGCAATGACCATGCCGACGTGATTGACTTTTTTGCGTTTGAAGAACATCACCATGATCACGCCGATGATGGCTATGATCGGTGCAAAGGCGTCCGCCTTCAGCGTCAGCAACTGGCCGGTAACCGTGGTACCGACCTTGGCGCCGATGATCACGCCGACCGCCTGTGAAATATCCATCAGCCCTACGTTGACAAAGCCGATGGCCATAACAGTCGTAGCGTTGGAACTTTGGATGACGGCGGCGATCAGCGCGCCCACCAGCATCCCGAGGAAACGGTTGCGGGTCAGTTTTTCCAGAATCACTTTCAAGCGCGCGCCGGCGACCAGGGTCAGACCGTCGCTCATCATCTTCATGCCGTAAAGGAACAGGGCCAGCCCGCCGATGACGCTGAAGATATCGGTTATAGACATCCTTCTATCTCCCGTTACGTTGTTTTTTCGCCATGCCTAACTTTTCACAAATAGCATTATAACATAAACCGGCGGGAAAGGCTACCCTTTTTTCCGTTTTTTCTTTTTTCGGCAATTTGTCTATTTTTTTGCCGGAATATTGGCGGATATGAAAATGAAATCCGCAGCCGCCGCCTGCAAAAACAGCCCGCCGGCGGCAGGCTGTGCGGAGCGTTTTCGGCGGATCAGCCGCGCGGGGCCGGCGGCCCCGGCGTGGCAGACGGCTCCTGCGGCGGCGGAAAGGCGTCCTCCTCCGACCGGGGCACGCGCTGCATCGAAAGCGGACCGGCCGGCGGCTCTTTGGCGAAAAACGCTTTGAGCAGCGGGATGAGCACGTACAGCACCGCAACGGCGGACAGCGCCAGCGCGCCCCACGTCATCCGGCGACCGCGTTTGGTGATCAGCGCCAGCGCCGGCCCGGTATCGCGCCAGCCGTAATGCTGCAGGGTGACCATTTCGGCGTCGTTTTTCATATAGTATTTGTACCGTTCGCCCGACGTGTCGTCCCACGTGACGTCGACGTGGTACCATTCCCCGTTGACACGCACGGTGTTCCACGTATGATGCATCGTATCGCTCACGACGGCGCCGCATTCCAGCCCCAGTTCCCGACAGAGGGCCGTATACAGGCCGGTGTACGCCTGGCACACGCCTTGCCCGTCCCGCAGGATGCTCAGGGCGGAATACCCTCCGCCGTAAGAGTAATGGTCTACCAGATAGTCGTGGACCCATTTGGCCTTTTCGGCCTCGTCGGTCATAGGCGGCGCGGCGGCGGCGACCGAGAGCACGCGCGCCTTGAAATCCGCCAGGTTGATCAGGTAATTCTGCGCCGTCTCGTTGTACTCGAACCAGACGGTCATCTCCTTGCCGCTTTCCTGATACCGGACCCGGCTGACGGTAAAGATCTCCGGGGTGGAAAAGGCGCAGGCGAGCACCGCGGTGCGGGCCCTGTCGTTGTTTTTGACCGTAAAGGAGGGGCGGCCGTTCACTGCCGCATCGTACGCAACATCGAACGCCTCCCGATACCCCCGCTGATACAGCAGGTTGCACACGAAGGCGGCCGCCGCCAGCAGCAGGATCACAACCTGGATGAACAGATAATTCAGCCGCACGGTATGCCAGCACTGGTCCCTGCCCCGGATAATAAAGCACATACTTCCGCCTCCCTTTTTATCGGCCGGATCGCCGCATTTGTTTTTCATTTTACTATAAGCCGGTATAAACCGGAAAAAGTGTCCGTTTTCCGGCGCGGCAAACGCCCCGCGAAACCGTCGGCTTTGCGGGGCGTGTTCCTCTGCCGTCAGAGGGATTTCAGCCCGGAGTAAAACAGCGCCGTGCCAAACTTGAGGCTGACGTAAATCAGGTGGATGGCCGGAATCACGATAATCGCGACGGCCGCGAACACGATCAGCAGGATCGCCGCGATCAAAAAGCCTTTTGCGTGCGGCGGGCGCACGCCGTTTTTCTTCCTGCGCAGCAGAAGCAGTACCGCCGCCGCCATCAACCCGACGACGGCCGGAGGGACCAGATACAACTGGTCGAAAAAATATAAAGCGTCCATCAGACGTTCTCCTCCCCGGCGGCTGTCACGCCGGCGTGCCGTCGAGAGCGGCGCAGAAAGCCCGGATGTTCCGCTCGTTTTGCTCATCCGGTTTGCTTTTGGGGTCGGTCAAAATCAGCGTCGCTTCCAGCCGGTCGGCAGGCAGGCACGCCTGCAGTTTGGCAAAGGCTTTTTCGGCGCCGGACCCGCTCTGGCAGGCGAAGGCGGCGATATGCAGGTCCGTCAGGTCATTGTCTTTCACAAAGGTCCGGATGGGCGGCGCAGGCCGGGCCGCCCAGACCGGGAAGCCGAGAATCACCCGGTCGTACGCGGTCCGGTCGAACCGGTACGGCTCGAGCGCGGGCGTTTCCGCCATGACGGCGCTTTTACCGCCCCAAAAGAACTTCCTGAATCCGCGGTCCGGATACGCCTTGCACGGATAAAGCCGCAGCGTATCGGCGCCGAGCGCGGCGGCGATCCGCCCGGCGGCAAAATCGGTGTTTCCTTCCAGCGAATAGTAGACAACGATGGTGTTCATGCTGTCCCCTCCCGGCTTTTGTTGGTTAAAGCATAGCACAAAAAGCCGATCCTGTAAAGATTTTTGGCACAGAAGGCCCGCCGACCCGGACCGAAAGGCGCGGCCGGCAGCCGCACGGCCAAGAAAAAAGCAAAAAAACGTAAAAAAACGCTCCGACGTCTTGCCAACCGGGCGTATGTAAATATATAATGTAGATAATTGAGGCATTTGTCACCGTCGTGCCGGCACAAAGCTCTTGCAAAAGCAAGTGCCGGCGCCGCGTGCGGAAAGGAAGTGGGCACGTCTTGAAGACAAACAAGCCCCGTAGCAAGGGGCGGACCGTTTTTCTCATCGTCTGGCTCGGCGTCGTCGTCGGCCTGCTCGCGGCGATCCTGCTCATCGGGATCCCGCAGGGGGAAAGCGAAGATCTGCGCGAACTCATGCAGGACGCCGTGCTCCACGAGACGAACAAGGTTTCCTTGTTCGGGCTCGCAGTCAGCCCCGCGCTGCTCTCGGCGTATATCATGACGGGCGCGCTGCTCGTCGCCGCGCTGCTCATCCGGCTCATCGCCGTGCCCCGGTTCCGCACGGTGCCGGGCCGGTTCCAGACGCTGATGGAAAAGGCGGTCGACTTTTTTTCGGATATTGCGAAAGGGAACAGCCCGCGTAAGACCGGGTTTGTGGCCGCGTATATTTTCAGCGCCGGCGTGTACGTCTTTTTCAGCACGGTGTTTGAGATGCTTGGGATACAGGCCGTGACCACCGAGGGCAAATCCGTCGCGCTGCCGGCCCCTCTGGCGGACATCAACGGCGCGCTGGCCATGGGGTTTCTGTCGTTCTTCGTGATCTTCGGCGCCGGGCTGGTTGTCAACGGGCCGAAGGGCGCGCTGAAAGTATTGAAGGATTTTTCGCTGCCCGTCTCCATGAGTTTCCGCCTGTTCGGCGCGCTATTGAGCGGCCTGATCGTCACCGAACTGGTGTATCACTACACGGCGCTGAGCTTTGGGCTGCCGGTGCTCGTCGGCGTTGTGTTTACGCTGCTGCACGCGGTCATCCAGGCGTACGTGCTGAGCATGCTCGTGTCGATTTTTTACGGCGAGGCGGTCGCACCGCCGAAGGCCGGGAAACAAACGCAACAGGCTCCGCAGTAATCACCCGCCCCGCGGCGGACCGATGAAGAAAAGAACATCACAAAATAAAAAAGAGGAGAAACGATCATGAAAAACAAAAAGATTTCCGCGGCGCTGCGCATCCTCGTCACCGTCCTGCTCATGGCGCTGACATTTGTCCTGCTTTCGGCATCCTTCACGGCGGTGCTGGCGCAGGAAGAGGAAGAAGTGGTCACGACCATCGGCGCGTCGCCGGCCGAGACCGAAGCCGAAGAAGAAAGCGGCGTCGGTTCCAAGGCGATCGCCGCGGGCATCGCCGTCGGCCTGGCCGCGGCCGCCGGCGCGATCGGTATGGCCATTGCCGTGGCTAAAAGCGTGGAATCCATCGCCCGGCAGCCGGAAGCGTCCGGCAAGATCAATTCCACGATGATGCTCGGCCTCGTATTTATCGAAACGGCCATCCTGTACGCGCTGATCATCGCGATTCTCGTGATCTTCGTGCTGTGATGACGCAGGCGCTATTTGACCGGAAGCGAGGGAAAACCGTATGCCGTTGAACATTGATATTGTGCAGATACTGCTGCACATGCTGAACTTCGTCCTCCTGGCCGGAGGGCTGACGCTGATCCTCTTCAACCCCGTGCGCCGGTTTATGGACGAGCGCCGCAGGACCTTTGAAGAGCGCGAGGCGGAAAACCGCAAAAACGCACAGGAAAACGAACGCCTGAAAGCGGAGTACGAGGCTAAACTGCTTGCCTTGCAGGAGGAGACGGCCGCCGCGCGCCGGCAGGCCGAGAAGGACGCCGCCGAGACCGCGAAGGCATACATTGATTCCTCCCGGGCGGAAGCCGCCGCCATCCTCGCCAAAGCGGAAGACGACGCGGAAAAGCGCAAGGAACAAATCCTCGATTCCGCGCAGACCGAGATCGGGGAGCTGGTCATCGGCGCCACGCAGAAGCTTCTCGGGGAGACGGCCACGCCGGAGCGCACGCAGGCACTGTACGACGCTTTCCTTGATCAGGCGGAAAAGAAGGCCGCCCGGAAGGAGAAACACGTATGAGCGCGGATCATGTGTTTGAAGAGCCCGCGCCCCGGCCGGAGACGCTGCGCGTAGAGATCCGCTGCGTCGTTGCGCCGACGGAGCAGCAGCGGGAACGGCTGCGCGAGGTCATGGCCGCGAAATACGCGGTAAATCAGGAAGACGTCGAGCTCGTGATCCGCAAGGATCCCTCGGCGGTGGACGGGTTCAACATCTTTGTGGGGGACGACAACTACGATTGGAGCACCCTCGGCCGCATCCGGCAGTTCCGGAAAAGCGTCCAGGCGCTGCCGAAAGAGACCGAACCGGACAAGATGGTCTCCCTGCTGCGCGAGGACATTGCCGGGTTCCGGCTCAATACCGGCCATCAGCAGGTCGGCCAGGTCGTCTCCGTCGGCGACAGCGTCGCCGTGATAGAGGGCCTGCACGACGTGGTGTACGGCGAGATCGTCCTGTTTGAAAACGGGATCAAAGGCATGGTGCAGGATATCCGCGCGGACGGTACCACCGGCATCGTGTTGTTCGGCAACAGCGTCGACATCACGAAGGAATCCCGCGTGGTGCGCACCCAGCGCACCGCCGGCATACCGATCAGCAACCGCATCCTCGGCCGGATGATAGACCCGCTCGGCAAGCCGATCGACGGCGACGGACCGATCGACGCCAAGAAGTATTATCCGCTGGAACGCCCGGCCCCTTCCATCTTGCAGCGCAAGCCGGTCGGCCGGCCGCTGGAGACCGGCATCCTCGCGATTGATTCCATGTTCCCTGTCGGCCGCGGGCAGCGGGAGCTGATCATCGGCGACCGCCAAACCGGCAAAACTTCCATCGCGCTCGACGCGATCCTCAACCAAAAAGGCAAAAACGTCGTGTGCATATACGTCGCGATCAGCCAGAAGGCCAGCACGGTATCCCGGATCATGCGGATCCTCCGGGACGCCGGCGCAATGGATTATACCGTCATCGTGTCGTCCGACGCGGACGACTCGCCGTCGCTGCAATACATTGCGCCGTACGCCGGCTGCGCCGTGGCGGAGTATTTCATGTATCACGGCCGGGATACCCTCATTATTTACGACGACCTTTCCAAGCACGCCGTGGCCTACCGCACCATCAGCCTGCTGCTGGAACGCGCCCCCGGCCGCGAGGCCTACCCCGGGGACGTGTTTTATCTGCACTCCCGGCTGCTGGAACGGTCCGCGCAGCTGTCCGACGACCTCGGCGGCGGCAGCATGACCGCGTTGCCGATCGTCGAAACGCAAGCGGGCGACGTGTCCGCCTATATCCCCACGAACATCATATCCATCACCGACGGGCAGATTTTTCTGGACAGCGACCTGTTCTATGCCGGGCAGCGGCCGGCGATCAACGTGGGCCTTTCGGTGTCCCGGGTCGGCAGCGCGGCGCAGACAAACATCATGAAAAAAGCCGTCGGCTCCATCCGGCTGGACCTGGCACAGCATAGGGAAATGCAGGTGTTCTCCCGCTTTGGCGGCGACCTGGACCAGCAGATGAGGGATCAGCTCCTGTACGGGGAGGGCCTGATGCAGCTGCTCCGGCAGACCAACCGCGCGCCGATGTCTTTGTGGCAGCAGGTCGTACTGCTGCTGGCCGCGCAGGACCGGCTGTTCACAAAGGTACCGGTCAAGCAGATTGGCCGGGTCCGGGCGGATTTTCTCACCTGGTTCGGCAACACGCACAGCACGCTGACGCTCCGGGCGGAGCACGAAAAGCTGTTTTCCGAGGAATTGAAGGATAAAATACTCGGCGCCGCGCGGGCGTATTTTGCGGACAGAACCTTTGCCGACTGATCCGCCGGACGCCCTTGACATGTGGAAAGGAGGACGGGTATGGCGGACAAAACCGGCATCCAGATGCGCATGAAAAGCATCGCCGAAACGAAAAAAATCACGGACGCCATGTACATGACGTCCTCCGTCAAGATGCGCCGCGCCCGGAACGAGGTGGATAAAACGACCCCGTATTTCGACGCGCTGCGCGAGGAGATCGGGTCGCTGCTCCACTATCTGCCCGACAAAGAGCTGCCGTATTTCCGCACGGGCACGCCCGGCGGGTCCCGCGGCGCGCTGCTCGTCATCACGTCCGACAAAGGGCTGGCGGGCAGCTACAACCACACGGTCATCCGGGAAGCGGAAAAACGGATGGCCCGGCAGCCGGCGCCGCAGTTATTCCTGGTCGGGGAGTACGGCCGGCGATACTTTTTGTCGCACAAAACGCCGTTTTGCGAATCCTTCCTGTATTCGTCGGAGATGCCGACGATCCGTGAGGCGCAGAAGATCTGCGCCGAGTTGCTGCTGGGGTACGAGACCGGCGCCTTTGACCGCATAGATGTGCTGTATACGGACTACACGGCCGGCCGCGCGGGCACCTGCCTGAGCCGGCAGCTGCTGCCGCTGGACAAGACGGAGTTTTGTTATACCGGCGGCGGGGAGGCCCCGGCCGGCCGGGAGTTCTGGCCGGACCCGGCGGGGCTGCTGCGCGAGATCATCCCCGGCTACTTGACGGGGTATATCTACGGCGCGCTGGTGGACAGTTACTGCAACGAGCAGGAATCCCGGATGAAGGCGCTCCAATCCGCGGGCGAGAACGCCGAGGCGATGCTCGGCAAACTGCGGCTGACGTACAACAGCATACGCCAGGCGGAGATCACCGCCGAGATCACGGAAATATCCTCCGGCGCAAAAGCCCTGCGTAAAAAGAAGGCGGCGGCCGGACCCGGCGCGGACCCGGCCGCGCAAACCAACACCGGAAGAAAGGGGCAGACCATGGACAGGCAGCGTTTGAAAAACAGCGGCACCGGCGAGATCACGGGCATATCCGGCCCGATCGTCGACGTGCGGTTCCCCGAAGGCGTCGTACTGCCCAAAATACGCGAAAAGCTCACCGTTACCGCCGCGGGCGGCGAGCGCGTTATGGAGGTCGCGCAGCATATACGCGGCCGGACCGTCCGCTGCATCATGCTCGGGCCCAGCGAGGGCCTGTGCCGGGGCCTGCCCGTGCAGGCGGCCGGCACGTCGATCGACGTCCCCGTCGGCACCTGCGTGCTCGGGCGGATGTTCAACGGCCTCGGCGAGCCGCTTGACGGCGGCGCCGGGCTGAAAAGCGAGGACGGCGCGCGGCGGGAAAGCATCTACCGCCCGGCCCCGGAGTATACCGAGCGCCGCACGTCCGAGGAAATGCTCGAAACGGGCATCAAGGTCATAGACCTGCTCGCGCCGTACGCCAAGGGCGGGAAGATCGGGCTGTTCGGCGGCGCCGGCGTCGGCAAAACGGTGCTGATTCAGGAACTGATGCACAACATTGCGACTGAGCATCACGGGTATTCCGTGTTTGCCGGCGTGGGCGAACGCAGCCGCGAGGGCAACGACCTGTGGCTGGAAATGAAGGAAAGCGGCGTCATCGACAAGACGGCCATGGTCTTCGGGCAGATGAACGAGGCGCCGGGCGTACGCATGCGCGTAGCCCTGGCCGGGCTGCGGATGGCGGAGCATTTCCGCGACGAAGACCACAAGGACGTGCTGCTGTTCATAGACAATATTTTCCGGTTCATCCAGGCGGGCAGCGAGGTATCCACGCTGCTGGGCCGTATGCCGTCGGCGGTCGGCTATCAGCCGACGCTGGCCAACGAACTCGGCGAGTTGGAAGAAAGGATCGCCTCCACGGTCAACGGGTCCGTCACATCGGTGCAGGCCGTCTACGTGCCCGCGGATGACCTGACCGATCCGGCGCCGGCGACGATCTTCTCCCATCTGGACGCCACGACGGTACTGAGCAGAAAAATAGCGGAGCAAGGAATCTACCCCGCCGTCGATCCGCTCGAATCCACGTCGCGCATCCTCGAGCCGGACATCGTCGGGCGCGAGCATTACGAAACGGCCCGCCGCGTGCAGGAGACGCTGGAACGCTTCCGCGAGTTGCAGGATATCATAGCCATTCTCGGCATGGATGAGCTCAGCGAGGAAGACAAGCTGACCGTTTACCGCGCACGTAAAATACAACGGTTCCTTTCCCAGCCGTTCACCGTGGCGGAAAAGTTCACGGGGGTGCCGGGCAAATACGTGCCGCTGTCCGAAACGATACGGGGCTTCCGGATGATCCTCAACGGCGAAACGGACGGCATTCCGGAGGCCGCCTTCTTTCACGTAGGCACGATCGACGACGTGCTTGCCAAAGCCGGGTTAATCGGCGGGGTGGGCGCATGAATACCTTTCTGCTGGAGATCCTCACGCCGGAAAAACCGTTTTTCCGCGGCGAGTGCGTGTCGGTCATCGTCCCGACGAGCGATGGTATGTTCGGCATCCTGGCGAACCACGCGCCGCTGACCGCCGCCATCAGCGACGGGAAAATCACCTGGACGCAGGGAGACGGGACCACGCGGATCTGCGCCGTGACGCGCGGCATGGTCAGCGCGGCGGCCGGGCGCGTGCGCGTTTTGTGCGAATCCGCGGTATTTCCGGAGGAGATCGATGAGGAAAAAGAGCGCCTGAAAATGCAGGAGGCCGAGCTCGAAATGAGAAAGCGCCGGTCCTACGAAGAATACGTCGCCTCGCAGTTGGCTTTCGCCAAAGCCTTCAACCGCTTGAAGGTCAAGCAGTATTCCGCCATGCAGACGAACCGCTGAAAAGACAGGACGACCCGCCCGGCGGGTCGTTTTCTTTTGCCGCGGGTACGTTGACTTTCCGGCGCCGACATTCTATAATGGTAGCATGAATGATCTTATGGAAAAACTCTCCCGCTCCCGGAGGTCGTTGATATGATCAAAAAACTGAAAATCCTGTCCCGGCTCCTCGCCTTTGCGCTGGCCTTCACGCCGCTCCTCTGCCTGCCGACGGCGGCCGGCGGGGAAGCTTTGTACGTGGCGAAGGGGTACGGCACGGACGAGTTTGTCTACGCGCCGGCGCCCTACAACCTCGTCGTGACGACCACTGTAAAGGACCCCACCTACCAGTGGTTCGTCGGCGTCGGCCGGAACGTCCCGATTGAAGAGCTGATGCTGCTGGAAGACGACGAGGGGTGGAGCGGCACGCAGACCGCGCGCCTGACGTCGATCACCCACGACGGGATGGCGTACTCCGGCGACGGCAACGGCTGGGACGGGCTGTATTTCTGCTGC